>JBATHL010000050.1:0-2669 GCA_049666745.1 Gammaproteobacteria bacterium | reverse complement strand
ATCAGCAGCGCGTTATGGATATGCTTGCTATCGAGCATGACTCTTAAACCTGCGACGCATCACCCCTGTTGCAGAAAATCTACAGCTTTTTACGGAAAAGTCTCGGAGGTAAATTTTTTGATGCCATGCTGTCCCATCACGATCCAGCGCGGTGTTGCTTTCCCGGTTCCAGCAAGCTGTAATCCTGGATGCCGACCGACTACCCTGGCCAGGCTGGCTTCCTGCTCGGGGTCGACATCAACGATAAATACGTGCTTGCCTTCGCGTAACTGGCCCTCGAAGCGCCTGAAGTCGCGATGCGGCACCTGGATTCCGTAAAGACCACCCGACCACGCGCCGAACCCGAGCAAAACGGCCGCCAGAAAAATAAACGGCATCCAGGTATAGGTATTGGGCCAATCACTATAGAAGGTCAGGATTAGTACAACTGCGGCCAGCGCGGCCCCGATCCAGCTACCGACAATAATGCCATGGACCAGATCTTTCTTGAAAACAGATTCGATATTGTGCAGGTGGTCGTGATTTTCTACTGCAGTGTCATCGCGGCTGAATACGTGAATCTGCGGCCGGTGAACACCGCGGATTTCGAGTTCCTCTTCGATTCGTTCGAGGTCATCTAGATCCTCGGTTAAATAAAAATGCCTTTTCATCTTGTAATCCCCGTAGTAACGAGTTCCAGTCAGAATACGCCCGTAACAGGACTGAATCAAGCTCGCGAACCAGCTCATATGCCAGCTTTGCCTCTCATTTTCGTAACCTGTTCCGTATGCGGAATTCATGCTAAGGTCCGCAGCTGTCTGATTATTACAAGCCCTGTTTATCCATGAGAATCGAAGACGACAGCAAACTTGACTATAAGGACGTTCTAATCCGCCCCAAGCGTAGCACCCTGGGTAGTCGCAAAGATGTGGAACTCGAACGTGAATTTACCTTTCGCAACTACAAGTCTGACGAAGAGCACTATCGCGGCATCCCGATCATGGCTTCGAACATGGACGGTGTCGGTACTTTTGCCATGGCGGACAGGCTCGCAGGTCTGGGTCTGTTTACCTGCCTGGTGAAGAATTACGAATCCGCCGAGCTGATCGATTTTTTCAAAGGAGACAAATCCGGGCGGCGTGAAAACGTCGCCTACTCAACCGGTATCACCAACCAGGATTTTGCCAAATTCGAAGGCGTCTACAAACAAACCGGGCCCGGCCTGAAATACGTTTGTGTCGATGTCGCCAACGGATACTCCGAACGTTTTTCCGATTTCATCAAGCAATTACGCGATGCCTATCCCGGCATCGTCATTATCGCTGGTAATGTCGTTACCGGTGAAATGACCGAAGAACTGATACTGAGCGGGGCTGATATTGTCAAGGTCGGCATTGGTCCCGGCAGTGTCTGCACCACCCGACTCCAGACCGGGGTTGGATTTCCGCAACTCTCCGCTGTCATCGAATGTGCCGATTCGGCACATGGCCTCGGTGGGCATATCATCGCCGATGGCGGCTGCACCTGCCCGGGGGACCTGGCCAAGGCATTTGCGGCCGGTGCCGATTTTGTCATGCTCGGCGGCATGCTCGCCGGACACGACGAGGGTGGCGGTGAAATTATTACGCGTTACTTTAAAAGCGGTGAAGTCGTCAAAACCGGTACCGGTCTCGAAGACCTGGTCGAAGAACGCAAGTTCGTCAATTTTTATGGAATGAGTTCAAAGGCGGCCAACGAGAAGCACTTTGGGGGCCTCAAGGAGTATCGTTCATCGGAAGGACGAGAAATCCAGGTGCCTTATCGGGGCAAAATAGAAAACACGATCCAGGACTTGCTCGGCGGAGTTCGCAGCACCTGTACTTACGCCGGCGCCAAGAAACTGAAATGGCTGAGCAAATGCACCACCTTCGTCAAGACCAACCAGCAATTCAATTCAATTTTCACTGAAAATTAACTGCAAAGCTCAGTGCGGAAATTTCAGAATCGGGTCATTTCCGTTAAAGCGCATTCCTGTCCGGAATTAAACGTCCCTGCTGCCTAAACCATCAAAATCAACCCTTTTTCAGCACTCGACCTTTATGACGCGAGGGGCTTCACCGGTTTCACTTTTTATAGTGGGTGGTTACCTCGGGGAATCCTCTAAATGGCTTGATGAATATTATTCCGGACAGGAATGCGCGTTAGCGGAAATTTCGCAAGCACAGCTCTATGGCAGGCTTACAGATAACGCAGGGAGTTCTAATTTCCGTGACCTTTCGGTCCTGACGGACAGATATTAATCAGGCCTTGCGCCGCCAATTGTGAAACCTGGCGACCCATTCGAGCAGGCGTTCAGGCACATGCGCGCGTTTCCATTCACCCGCCGCGTACTTGTTGGCTTCGGCCAGGGTCGGATAAATATGGATGGTGCCGAGAATCTTGTTCAGACCAAGCCCATGTCGCATCGCCAGCACATACTCGGCGATCAAATCACCGGCGTGCTCACCGACGATGGTTACACCGAGAATTCGGTCCTTGCCGGGGATAGTTAACACCTTGACGAAACCATGTGCTTCGCTGTCCGCGATCGCACGATCGAGATCGTCGATGCCGTATCGGGTTACCTCGTATTCGATACCCTGTTCCCGCGCCTCGGTTTCATTCAGGCCTACGCGCGCGATTTCAGGCTCGGTAAAAGTAGCCCAGGGAAT
>JBATHL010000049.1:0-3092 GCA_049666745.1 Gammaproteobacteria bacterium | reverse complement strand
GATGACTGTTGCAAGAAAGCTGGCAAAACCAACCGTCCAACTGGAAAATGACCGCGTGATCGTTACCGAATGGAGATTCGCGCCGGGGGCGGAAACCACCTGGCATCGCCATGCTTATGACTATGTCGTGGTGCCACAAACCACGGGCAAGTTGTTGATACAGACAGACTCGGGTGAGAGCATTGCCGAACTGGTTGCCGGCATTTCATATGACCGCCCCGAAGGAGTGGAGCATAATGTTATCAATCACAACGATTACGAGTTTGTATTCGTCGAAATCGAATTGAAATGAAGCACATCTTCTGGTTAATTCAGGATCAGTTGTGTGGCAGGGCAGGCCCGAACCACGAACCCTGGGACGCCAGCGAACTGCAATCCGCCGGTGTCGGCGCAGTTCTCTCCGTTAATAGCGCGGATTCCGTTTATGCAGATGATTTTTCGGTCATAGGTATGTCTCATCGTTGCATCCCCCTCGCCGCCAATGCGCCGCCCAGGGAAGGCGACCTCGAGTTGTGCCTGGCGCGCCTGCCGCTGGCCTATGAATATGCATTTAATGAAATAGAATCAGGTAATTCCGTGCTGGTTCATTGCCGTCAGGGCAAGGATCGTAGCGGACTTTTCATGGCCTATTTTTTGCGACGGCAACTGGGAATGAACAGCAAAGATGCCATCGATCGGGTAAAAACGGTACGCCCTATTGCGCTTACCGCCGAAGGTTGGGATCAGTTTGCGGTCGACGTGCTGGATGCATGCCGAATTCCCACCTGAGCACGGCTGGTAATCTGACTGGTCGCTCAAAACAGACATAATCTGCCATTTCAAAATTAACGATTCACCTCAAGGTAATAGCAAATGAAAACAGGACTAATCATAGTAGATGTGCAAAATGACTATTTCACTGGCGGTTCCATGGAGTTGGCTAACATGGATGCAGCCGCGGCAAATTGTGTCAGGCTGCTCGAATTCTTTCGTAAACAGCAGGCTGAGATTTTTCACATGCAACACATTGCGGCGCGGGAGGGGGCAACATTTTTTGTCGCCGATACGCCTGGATGTGAAATTCACGACAGCGTCAAACCACAGGCTGACGAAACCGTCATCGTGAAGCATTACCCCAGTTCTTTTCGCGACACCGATCTTGCCGAAATGTTAAAACAGGCCGCAGTGCAGGAACTGGTTATCTGTGGCGCGATGACTCACATGTGTATCGATACCACGACTCGCGCAGCCTTTGATCTCGGCTATCAATGTCATGTCATCGCTGACGCATGTGCTACCAGGGATCTGGAGTTTAATGGCCGCTCGGTTAGCGCCGCGGATGTACAGGCCGCCTTCATGGCGGCATTGAGTGTGCCTTTCGCCCGGATCTCATCTACCGATCAGTTTCTGGGCCTACAGTAGTTGATGTATAAATTTCAAATGATGAATGAGCAGGTATGAGATGCAACAGAAAACTCGCGTAGCCGTGTTGTTCGGTGGGCGTTCGGCAGAGCACGAAGTATCGCTGCAATCGGCGCGTAATGTCATCGATGCTATCGATAAGGAAAAATATGAGTCGGTTCTTATCGCGATAGATCGCAATGGCGCCTGGTTTTTAAACGATGAATCCCTGCCCTTGCTGAACACGGATAACCCACGCCTGATCGCACTGAATGGTTGCCATGACCCGGTTTCGCTGATTCCCGGCGACCAGGCAGGGGTGCTTGTCAATCCGCAAAGTCCAACCGCCATACAGGCGGTTGATGTTATTTTTCCGGTTCTGCATGGACCCTATGGCGAAGATGGATCTATTCAGGGGTTAGCGAAACTGGCAAACGTGCCCTGCGTCGGCAGCGATATCCTGGGTTCTGCAATTTGTATGGATAAGGATGTCTCCAAGCGTCTGCTGCGCGATGCAGGCATCCCGGTGGCACGCCATCTGTGCTTGCGCCGTAATGACCTGACCAGCGAGTTGGCGGTGCAGGTGGCACAGAAACTCGGGTATCCAGCCTATGTAAAGCCGGCCAACATGGGTTCCTCGGTGGGCGTGGTAAGGGTCATGGATGCTGCCGCCCTGATTCCCGCCATCAACAGCGCGTTGCAATACGACAGCAAGGTACTGATTGAAGAAGAAATCACAGGCCGCGAGATCGAATGCTCGGTACTGGGTAATGAGGATCCGCAGGCATCAACGGTCGGCGAGATCGAAACCAGCGACGGCTTCTACTCCTACGAAAAGAAATATATCGACGATACTGCAGCTGTTTTGAAAATACCGGCGGAGCTGGACCAGGCCACGCTGAAACGCGTCCAGGATACATCGGTGACAGCATTCAAAGCGCTTGAGTGCAGGGGCATGGCCCGTGTGGATATGTTTCTGACTGCAGAGGGTGAAATATTCGTCAATGAAATCAATACGATACCCGGCTTTACCGCCATCAGCATGTATCCGAAGCTGTGGCAGGCATCGGGGATTTCCTACACGCAGCTGATCGACAGTTTAATCCAGTTGGCGTTGCAGGAACACGATATCAAAAACAAACTCATTGCAACCGGGTACTGAATGGCGGGCTCGGCTGACAGCAGAAGGCCAGACTGTGTAGCAGCTTGCAATCAAATCTGAGAATTGAATGTTGCTGAGGAAACGCAAATCGATAGCAGGACACCAGCTGTATTATTTCAGCACCTGCCCCTACTGCATTTTCGTGCGCCTTGCGCTGTTGTGGTGGGGGCTCAAAATACCGCTCAGAGAGATCATGTTTAATTCGCAGAATAATGCCGATTTAATTGCCGGTGGCGGCAAAAGCCAGGTGCCGTGCTTGCGCATAGAAACCGAGACCGGTGACGTTGGCTGGCTGTATGAATCAATCGACATCGTCCGTTACCTCAAAACCGAGCTGCTGAACTAGCTAATAGTAAGCGGAATACATGATGCTCAACGAACCCGGATGAATGCAGATTGAATTTGCCTGGCAAGGCGCTTGCTGTCCTCTGCAGACAACTGGCATTGCAGGCGCTAAAGGTCTTCGTCGCCCTTGATCTCCTTAACTTCCGGGAACACCTCGTGCAGCGTTTCGAAAAACAAATCCAGTTCTTCCTTGCGCGTGCCATGG
>JBATHL010000048.1:0-1865 GCA_049666745.1 Gammaproteobacteria bacterium | reverse complement strand
CCCCAGTATGCCGAGTAAGCCACCATTCACGGCATCCCTGGTCATCCCCATAATCCTCGTCATCCCCATAATCCACGTCATCCCCGCGCAAGCGGGGATCTCGCATTGGTGACGCGTCATGGGATCCCCGCTTGCGCGGCGGTCCGACGTATCGGGATGACTGAAGATGGCCGCGATGACGGGCATAGGGCGGTGGCGCTGTCAATGAGTCTTAAAATAGTCGCCCAAGCCAGATCGAATACGTTAGAATCTGCGTTGCTCTAAACACATTCGAGTTCAATGAAACAGCTTTCCGACTTTTTCCCGCTGCTACTTTTTTTCATCCTTTACAAGTTTTACCTCGACTTGCCCGATGACTTTATCCTGTCTGTCAACGACTGGGTGCCATTGATGCAACTGACCCCTGGCAAGTCGACCGATGCGATCTACCTGGCCACCCTCGCCGCGATCGTGGTAACCCTGGTGCAGGTAGTGCTGGCGGCGATCATCGTCAAAAAGGTGGAAAAGATGCCGCTCATCACGCTGGCGCTATTGCTGGTGTTCGGTGGCGCGACGCTGGCGCTCAAGGATCCGCTTTTCATCCAGTGGAAGCCAAGCGCGATCAACTGGCTGTTTGCGCTGGTTTTTCTCGGCAGTCACCTGGTTGGCGACAAACCCCTGATCCAGCGCATGATGGGTAATGCGATCGAGATTTCCGAGCCGCGTGTCTGGGCGCAGTTGAACCTGTCCTGGGTCGCATTTTTTATCGTCGCCGGGGTCGCCAATGTCATCGTCGCGCCCGCGATCGATCCCTTCGGATTACAGCTGAGCGAAGACACCTGGGTCGATTTCAAACTGTTCGGACTGATGGGCATGACCATCGTATTCGTCATTGGCCAGGCATTTTTCCTGGCCAGGTACATGCCCAATACCGATGAGGAGACCAGCTGATGTTATACAGCATTGTAGGAATTGATAACGAGAATAGCCTCGCAGCGCGCATGTCGGTTCGTGCCGAGCATGTCGCCCGGCTGAACGAGTTGCGTGACGCGGGTCGATTGATCATTGCCGGACCGAATCCAGCCATCGACAGCGATGACCCGGGCGAAGCCGGATTCACCGGCAGCATCATTGTCGCGGAATTTGATTCGCTGCAAGCTGCCCAGGCCTGGGCGGACGTCGATCCTTACATCGAGTCCGGTGCTTACGCGTCGGTCAGTGTAAAGCCCTTCAAGAAAGTGCTGCCGTAAGGCAGCGTCCCGGAAAGTGCGTCAGCACTTACCGATGCGTCGTGCACGGCAGGTATAGAATGGCTACAGGCTTTTACTCGGGCTTTCCAGATTGTCACTGATTTCACGCAGCAGCATATCTTCCGACTCGATGCGCTCGGCCATCGCCTCGCCGATGGAAGACAGGTCACTATATAGATTAACCAGGCTTTCGGGTTCATCGACACCCTCGTATTTATCGTTGAAGTCGACAAACAGCTGGGTAGTACCTGAAATCGCCGGGTATACCCGATCGGCGACCATCCTGACATTACCACGTCGTTCCTTACCGTCGATAATCCTTTCGTATATTTCGAAATGCCCGAGTGCCGTGTAATCCACCAGCTGCTGGTTAAAATTGCGTAGATTGTGCATCACTGTGGTTGCGGGAACCTCACCGGACTCGAGCTCGGCCAGTTCACACATCGACACCAGTACCTGCTGCCTTTCCTGCAACAGGTTATTGATGGTATGGGACTGTCGGGTTCGTCTATTTTCTTCAGCCGAAATTCTCTCGGCTATCTCGGCTATTTTATCTATTTGTGAGTCGCTCACGGGTAACCTCATGCGTACTACTGTCAGGTAAAACTAAAACCAGCTGCGAAGCCTGTATTATGC
>JBATHL010000047.1:0-20695 GCA_049666745.1 Gammaproteobacteria bacterium | reverse complement strand
GATGACTTAAGGGGGGCGGGGGTGACTTAAGAGGGGTCGGGGATGACAAAATAGGGAATGGGTGTAAGGGGTGGCTTCGATGGAGAGTGACCGCAGCTGGCTTCGAGGGGATCAGAGCTGAAGGTCTGACCCCGAGCGTCAAGGACCCGGATACTCGGGTTCAAGCCGAGGGGTGACAGGGTGCACAAGATCAGGACTGGGATGCAGTCAACGCCTGGTCGAGATCCCAGAGGATATCGTCGAGGGTTTCGAGCCCAACCGAGATACGCACCATGTCAGGAGTCACCCCGGCAGCGATCTGCTGTTCTTCGCTGAGCTGGCGGTGCGTCGTCGACGCCGGGTGGATAATCAGCGTGCGCGCGTCGCCGACATTGGCCAGGTGGCTCATAAACTGGGCGCTATTGATAAACTTTTCGCCTGCCGCACTGCCACCCCTGACGCCAAAGGTAAAAATTGAACTGGCGCCCTTTGGCAGGTACTTCCTGACCAGTTCCCGGTAAGGATTGTCTTCGAGGCCAGCGTAGTTCACCCAGCTTACCGCCGGGTGGTTCCGCAGAAACTGCGCCGCGCCCATCGCATTGGCGCAATGGCGGTCCATGCGCACCGGCAGCGTTTCAATTCCCTGCAGCATCATAAATGCGTTGAAGGGGCTCATCGCCTGCCCTAGCGTGCGCAGGGTTTCGCAACGCGCTTTCATGGTGAAACCGAAATCACCGAAGGTTTCATAAAAGCGGATACCGTGGTATCCATCCGAGGGTTCAACCATGCCCGGGAAATTACCGTTATCCCAGTCGAACTTTCCCGATTCGATCATGACGCCGCCCATGCTGGTGCCATGACCACCGATAAACTTGGTCGCCGAATGCACCACGATATCGGCGCCATGATCGATCGGCTTGCATAAGTAAGGGGTCGCAAAGGTGCTGTCGACAATCAGCGGAATGCCGGCAGCGTGCGCGATAGCCGCAATCGCTTCGATGTCGATGACGTTATTGGTCGGGTTGCCGATAGTTTCGGCATACAGCGCCCGGGTTTTGGAGGTAATCGCCTTGCGAAAATTCTCCGGGTCGTCCGAATCGACGAACGTGGTGTCGATACCCATCTTGCGGAAGGTCACGTCGAATTGCGAAAAGGTGCCGCCGTAGAGCGTTTTTGCCGATACCAGTTCGTCGCCCTGCTGCATCAGCGTCAGGATGGCGGTCATCTGTGCGGCCATGCCGGAACTGACCCCAAGCGCGGCGCGGCCGTTTTCCAGCGACGCCATACGTTCTTCGAACACGGCGGTGGTTGGATTGGTCAGGCGCACATAGGTGTTGCCGAAGGTTTGCAAATTGAACAGGCTGGCCGCATGCTCCGCGTCGTCGAAAACATAAGACGTGGTCTGGTATATGGGCACCGCACGCGCACCGGTAACCGGGTCGGGAATCTGCCCCGCGTGTAAACAAAGTGTTTCTATACCGAATTCTCGATCTGCCATGAATTGCTCCCGTTACCGGTTAAACACTTGCGGGCGTTGCGCCGAAATGACACCGGTATTCACACCGATCGTATTCAAGCCACCGAACAGGCGTGCATATTCAATTTTCATACATCGGTCCATGACCACTTCGAGTCCGGCGTCGCGCGCCTTTTGTGCGGCCTCCTCATGGATAATACCCAGCTGCATCCAGACGACTTTGGCCCCGATTTCGATCGCCTGGTCAACGAACGGAGGAATACGATCGACGCGCTGAAACAGATCGACGACATCGACCGGGCCGGGGATATCGCGCAGGTCGGCATAGCATTTTTGCCCCAGAATTTCGTCATACTTCGGATTGACCGGAACCACCTCGAAACCATGGTCGAGCAGGTACTTGGCAGCAAAATTACTCGGTCGCGACCAGTCAGCGGAGAGCCCGACTATGGCCACGCGCTTGTAGTCGGTGAGGATTCGGCGCAGATCTTTAATATCAGTCATAGCTCTCTGGCACGTGTGCGCAGTTCAAATTTCTGTATTTTACCGGTCGAGGTTTTCGGTAACGGTCCGAACACCACCTTGCGCGGCGCCTTGAAACGCGCCATGTTTTGCAAACAAAATTCGATGATCTCCTCTTCACTGGCCTCGGCAGCTTCGCGCAGGGTCACAAAAGCGCAGGGAGTCTCGCCCCATTTTTCATCGGGCATTGCCGCGACTGCCGCCTCGAGAACTGCCGGGTGCCCATAGAGGATATTTTCGACTTCGATGCTGGAAATGTTTTCACCGCCGGAAATGATAATGTCCTTGGAACGATCGCGAATTTCGATGTAACCATCGGGATGGCAAACCGCGAGATCGCCCGAGTGAAAATAGCCACCGGCAAAGGCTTTCTGGCTCGCCTGCGGGTTCTTCAGGTAACCTTTCATGACGATGTTGCCGCGGAACATGATTTCGCCGATGGTTTCGCCATCCCGCGGCACCGGTTGCATGGTCTCCGGATCCATCACCACCAGTTGCTCGAGCATCGGGTAGCGCACGCCCTGGCGCGACTTCATCCCCGCCTGTTCGGGTATCGACAGCTCATCCCACTCCTCGTGCCAGGCGCAGACTACCGCCGGGCCGTAGGTTTCGGTCAGTCCATAGGCGTGGGTCACCTTGAAACCCAGCTCTGCCATGGATTCGAGGATTGCTGGCGGGGGCGCCGCCGCGGCGGTCATGATACTGACCTGGTGATCGATTCCCGACTTCAGCTCGTCACTGGCATTGGCCATTAAATTGAGCACGATCGGCGCACCGCACAGGTGGGTCACGCGATGTTGCTTGATTGCGTTGAAGATGTCGTCGTCGCGCACCGCCCGCAGGCACACGTTGGTCCCGTTCAGCGCGGCCAGCGTCCAGGGGAAGCACCAGCCGTTACAGTGAAACATCGGCAGCGTCCACAGATACACCGGATGCGCGTCCATGCTCCAGGCAACAGCGTTGGAGATAGCATTGAGATAGGCGCCACGATGATGCGTGACTACCCCCTTGGGATCACCGGTAGTGCCGGAAGTGTAGCCCAGTGAAATTGCCTGCCACTCATCAGCGGGCAGTTGCCATTCGAAGTCGCTATCACCCTGCTCGAGAAAAGCTTCGTAATCCATTTCTCCGATGCATTTGCCACCCTCGAAGACGGGATCGTCGACATCTATTACCAGTGGCCTGTCATCCAGCTGATCCAGCGCGGCCTCGATCGTTGCCGAAAACTCGCGGTCGGTAAACAGAATTTTAGCCTGGCCGTGCTGTAGCTGAAAGGCGATCGCATCGGCATCGAGGCGGATATTGAGCCCGTGGATGACGGCACCCGCCATCGGTACCGCGAAATGTGCTTCGCACATTGCAGGCACATTGGGCAACATCAAAGCTACCGTGTCGTCAGGTCCGATGCCATGCCGGCGCAGCGCCGAGGCAAATCGACGGCATCGCCGGTAAGTTTCGGCCCAGTTCTGCTCGAGTTCGCGATAAACGATCGCCGCGCGTGCGGGATAAACCGCGGCCGCACGCTCGATGAAGGTCAGCGGCGAAAGCGGCGTGTAATTGGCCGCATTCTTATCGAGATCGGTGGAGTACTGACTGACTGAACTCATTTTCCTTGCCATTCGGGTTTGCGTTTCTGGATAAATGCGTCGATACCTTCGCGCGCATCGTGTGAATCCATATTGCAGGTCATCCTCTCGCTGGCATAGGCATAGGCATCGCTCAAATCCATCGGTAATTGCTGATAAAACATTTCCTTACCCAGCTTGATCGCATGGGCGGACTTGGCGGCGATTTTCTGCGCCAGCGTAATAGACGCCTGTTCGAGCTCTGCGGCAGGAACAACTTCATTGACCAGGCCGTACTGCTGCGCAGTTTCTGCCGAAATGAAATCCCCGGTGAGCAACATATGCAGGGCCTGCTTGCGCCCCATATTACGGCTTAACGGCACCGCCGGGGTTGAACAAAACAGGCCAACATTAATCCCGGAAACCGCAAAACGGGCATCATCGGTCGCGACCGCGAGATCGCAATTTGCCACCAGCTGGCAACCGGCCGCGGTGGCGATACCATTGACCCGCGCGATCACCGGCTGCTGCAGCTGGTTGATGGTCAACATCATTTTGCTGCACTTGTCGAACAGCGCCTGGTGAACTTCACGCTCCTCGCTGGCGCGCATTTCTTTCAAGTCGTGGCCGGGGCAAAAGGCCTTGCCGTTAGCCGCGATGATAACGACCCGCACCGATTCATCCTGGTCGATATCATCGAGCGCGGTTTGCAATTCAGTCAGCAGTTCAGCAGACAGCGCATTGTATTGTGCGGGACGATTCAGTGTCAGCGTGGTAATGCCGTCGCTGTCTTCGCGTAACAGAATGGATTGGTCGCTCACCTGGTCGGCGTTAGCACTCATAGGCTTTTCCTCGCTGAAACTTGTTCCTGATATAAATTGAAAAATAGTCCCCGTAACGCTGCTGCAGTTCGGGTAGTTTCCAGTCCTGTCCGGTTACCTTACCGCGACATAACGCGCTGCCGCAATGGCAATCGAGTAGATAATTGTCGGCACGCTCCATCGAGTAATCATGACACAATTCCTCACCCACCCTGATGTCGCGCATCGCTACATAGACCACCTGTCCACGGAACCCGACATTCGGATCGCAGGAATGATTGATGAACACCGACATATCTTCCACATCATCCGCGGAGCGTGGCGCCAGGTAGAAATCATCGTCGATTTGCAGCGCCATATCCCCGGCCGCCTGCGTGGCCTGCTCGAGTTCTGCGCGCGTAATTATGTTGCCGGCCTTGATCGCGACAATCTCGTCCCTGGCGATATCGGCAATCGCGACCACGCCACGCCCGGCGAGTGTATCTTCGCGCACTGCGATTTTGGGTGAACGATAGGTTTTCATAGCGGCAGCCCGATACGGGGGACTGGTACAAACAGGTTTCACATTACCGCGGCAGTGGAATATTTTCAATCTGAACCGTGCTCGACAGCGGTGTTTGTGGCGGGTGAATCGGCGGCTGGAAACCCGGTTATATAGCGGAAAAAGGCGCCGCAGGCAGTCGACAGCTAGCGACTGGACCGGGCAGAGATTTGCAGTCACCATGGCGCCTGATACGCCACGGTCGGGAATTGGCCGAAACGGTGTTACTTGGCTGGTTTGGCTGGTTCAGCCGCTTCGGCTGGTTCAGCTGCTTCGGCCGGTTTGGCTGGTTTGGTTGGTTTACGCGCAGCGTAAGCCGAGTAACCGAGGGCTGAGCGGCGATTGAGATTATCAGCATATTCCTCGACATACTCGGTTACCGCTTTAAGGCTACCCGAACGCATGCCCGTGATTGCTGACGATCCCTTGCCAATAACGTACGCATACCATTCCCCTTCCCCTTCCTTGACGCCTTGCGGGGGTTCCGTCTTCTCTATGCGGGTGATGGGGAACTTGTTCTCGACTACTACGTCATCGGTTAAATCAGTCATATTCTTTCCTAAATCCTATATCGATCAGGCAGCAGTGCGCCGACCGGGTTTATAGCGCTGGTTTGCACCTTGCGCGGCGGGTTTGCCGGAATGGCTCCTGGCTTTAGCCTGGAATGGGCGCTTTGGTTTATTGTTCACTTTGTGCCTCTTTGGAGCTTTACCGCGTTCGATTGGTTCGGCCTTGATACTCGGGTCCGGCTCGTAACCATCGACGACCTGTTGGTGAATATTGCGTTTAATCAGTTTCTCGATATCCTTCAAAAGCTTCAGCTCATCGACACATACCAGCGAGACGGCTTCGCCTTCTCGTCCCGCGCGCCCGGTACGACCGATACGATGCACATAGTCTTCGGCAACATTGGGCAAGTCATAGTTGACCACGTGGGGGAGTTGATCGATATCGAGTCCGCGCGCAGCTATATCGGTTGCCACCAGTACCTGCACCTTACCCGATTTGAAGTCTGCCAGCGCCCTGGTGCGCGCTCCCTGGCTCTTGTTGCCATGGATTGCGGCGGCATCAATGCCATCGCTAAGCAACTGCCCGGCGAGACGGTTAGCTCCGTGCTTGGTGCGGCTGAAAACCAGCACCTGCTGCCACTGGTTGGAACCAATCAGGTAAGACAGCAATTCACGTTTGCGGCTCTTATCGACCGGGTGAACCACCTGTTGAATCGCTTCCACGGTCGTGTTGCGTCGTGCAACTTCGATCAAAGCCGGCGACTTCAGCAAACCATTGGCAAGTTTTTTGATATCGTCGGAAAAGGTTGCGGAAAACAACAGCGTCTGCTTGTGTTTCGGCACCAGTGCGAGCACTTTGCGAATATCGTGGATAAAACCCATATCCAGCATGCGGTCGGCTTCGTCCAGCACCAGCAATTCGACCTGGGAAAGATCAACCGATCTTTGACCCACATGGTCGAGGAGTCGGCCGGGCGTGGCCACCAGGATATCGACGCCACGAATGAGTTTCTGCTTCTGCGGGTTAATACTGACACCACCGAAAACCACGGCCGATTTTAATGGCAGCCACTTACCGTAGGTGGTAATGCTTTCCGCCACCTGCGCCGCCAGCTCACGGGTCGGGGTTATCACCAGCGCACGAATCGGGCGGCGACTATTTTGCGGTGGTTGCTTGGCAGCCAGACGCTGCAGTAAAGGCAGGGTGAAGCCGGCGGTTTTGCCGGTTCCGGTTTGCGCGCTACCCATCAGGTCGCGACCTTCGAGAACCAGCGGGATAGCCTGTTGTTGGATTGGGGTTGGCGTATCGTATCCTTTTTCAGATACAGCACGGACTAGCTCGGCTCTAAGGCCAAGATCATTAAATGACATGTTGTGAACTTCTCCAGCAATCGACCCGCCAAAACGCACTGCTGCGCTTGGAACGGTCAGGGTAGATTTAATGCTAATTGAGTGGGAAATCGTAAATAATTTCCGTATTAGAGGCAGGTGCAGACCGATCAGCACCAGAAAGATTGCGCGGATTATACAGGAAAGTGCGGTAAATAGGTGATTTATATTGCAAAAACCGGGGTTAACTCCTTTGCTGTCATTCCCGCGTAAGCGGCCCCCGGCGCACGCCGGGTTGATGTATCGGAATCTTGAGACCGTAAAATTGTTGGGAGATCCCCGCTTACGCGGGAATGACCTCAGGAGCCGGGGATGACAGGAAGAGGCTGGTTAGTCGTTGTCGGTGAGACCCGCGCCGGCGCCGGCGCGCGATGCTTCGGTTGCAGGCGCGTAGATTTTAAAAGCGAACTCTTCGATGTGTTTGACAATCTCTTCATCGATTGCATAGGCCAGCGTCGACGGCAGTTGTTGCGGGCTCGATAAATCGTCCTGTTGACAACTCACGGCGTCGACCCGGGTGAGCAACAGATCATCTCGATTACCCTCGATACTGAGGCCGTTTTCGAAACAACTGACCCGCACCCCGGCCCATGCCGTCGTGAACACGGTTTGATGACAGCGCGCGGCCTGGCCGACAGTTGCGGCGAGTAGCAGCGGGTAGGCGGTCGGACCTAGAGCAAATACCTTGCCGTCAAGCATTTGCGCCGAGCGATCGGCGAGGGCCGCGCCGGTGATTATCGGGCACAACAGACCGCCACTGGCATGCCATGGCTGTGCGCTACTTTGCGGCATAAACGCACGATAATCCTTACCCGCCAGTTCCTGCAAATGTGCGAGCATGGTTTCCGGGCCGGGAAGATTGAACGCTGCCAGCCAGCGCGCTGCCTTGCCGGCCTCTTCGGCCAGGCCCCAGTCGAGACCACAGGCACGCGCAACCTTGCGCAGAGAGGTTTCGGTTTCAGCAAGCGTGAGATGGTAACTCACGGTGCCGCGGCGAGTAATTCGTGCGGGAAGGGTGCGTCCTGATACATGCAGATGCGAACCCAGCGATCAGAACGCGGATCAAATTTGGTGGCGCCAAAGAATGACAGTTTACAGCGTAGAATGTCGATCGGCAGCATATCCGCGGCGATGAGATTGTCCTGGATTTCGGCATATGGCCGAACGGCCAGGTTTTGTACACGTCGTGCAGTATGGCGGTGTTCGGGGTGGGCCAGCAGGAATTCGGCCGTTGTCTGTCCCCCTTCCCAAATCGTCAGCACTGCGTGCATTTGCTTGATGTCGTAGCCAATGGCGAGTGGCAGTTCGTACTCGGCACCAGGTTCGTGGAAACGCTCACCGACCCGCGGCTCGAGTTTTTCCGCCGAGGTATACCAGAAGCGTGCACGATTTTCGAGTTGCTCATAGTCGACTTGCAAAGCCCACTGACACCGGGTTTCGATAATCTCGTACAGGCGCGCGACCGGCATGGCGCCATCGATAAAAAAGGCCAGGTGTTCATCGGCATCCATACACTGCGTCAACTCATCCACCAGCTCGCCATAGGGCTCGATCAGTAACGATACCAGCTGCTCCTGACCTTCGAGCGACAAGGATTCTTCGGCCCAACGATAAAACCGGTCCCAGGGGTGATCCTCGCTGAGCGACTCGCCGGCGATGTAACTGGCCATCAACTCGAGATCGGCGCGCAGAGCGGCAAGTTTTTCAACCTGGATCGGGTGTTCAGAATGCCATTGCGACAGGTTAAAACAGGCGCGTTCGAAATGTCTTTTGAATTCTGCTATCGCCGCCGGTTCTGCCTGCGGTAATGCCCGCACGCGCGCCAGCGCTTCCTCGCGCGCCATCATCCAGTTGTTGAGCAGGGCCGGATGATTAATCAAAAAAGGTGCCATACCGAGCCCGGTGGAGTTACCGACACCGATGCGACGACGCATTGCAGGCTCGATGGGTACCGCCTGGTCACCACCGCGAGCGCGAGCGATATGCTCGACCAGGTCGAGCGAAAAGGCCCGGGTCAACCATACCGATAACAGTTCGGCCTGAAACGGAGCGCTGACCTCGGGACGGCCCGCGATGCTCAGGCGATCGGCAGCGCCGAATTTTCCAGAGCCGTAAACCGCGGTCGTGCGGACCAGGTAACCCACCGCTTCAAGTTGATCGACATCGGGCTGCCGCCCAGCCGCGAGTCGGTCGACCACATGTTGCCACAGGCGCACCGAACGGTTGGCGCGCGACAGGCTCAGTTCCGAGTCGGAAATCCGTCCGGCTTCCTGTTTTGGCACGTTTTGTTCGAGCCGATCGAGATCGGCTGCGCTGGGAATTCCGTCATACAGCGAAAAAGTCGTATCCCAGGCGGTCGCGATGACGCGATCGGAGCGCATTTCATCAGGCAGGTCATGCGAAAATGCAACCAGCGAGTAAGCCCGTTCAGGGCCGTAAACCGTGTAGACCGCGCGTCCGAATCCCTGCTCGTTGATCGCCCAGAGATTACGCTTGAACTTCCAGTCTTCGTTTTTGAGGCGTCGTAACAGGCTGCGCATGAATGACAGGCGGGTCTGGTGAAAACTGCCCATGCGTGCCAACCGCATCACCACCTCGGGTGGCCTACGGAAGTTCGCCGCATCTGGCATCGGGTTTTGGTCAGCGCAATCCATCTAGTAATCCGGTCCAAAGTTTTCGTCGAAGAAACGTAGCCAGTTATTACCCATGATTTTGGCCGTATCAACAGCATCAAATCCGACCTCGAGCAAGCCCTTTTCGACATTACCGAAATCGCGGTTGTCATTAAACCATGCGGGCATCGGCGGGAAGCCGGCATTACTCGCCGAGCCCTCACCGTAATCGATTTTCTTGGTCCAGCGGCCGACGCGCATCCATTCGACCACCGAATCCGGGTGATCCTGGCACAGGTCGGAACCCAGCCCGACATGGTCGACTCCCATGATCTCGGCACAATCAGCAATCATCTGGCAAAAACTCTGCAGGCTACAGTCGCCGCCATCCTTCAAATGATGCGGGTACATGCTGAAGCCAAGCATGCCACCGGTTTCACCGAGACCTTTTAAAATCGCGTCTGATTTATTACGCAGCGCCGGATGCCAGAAAGCTGGATTCGCATGCGTCACCACGATCGGACGCGCACTGATTTCGATCGCATCCAGCGTCGAGCGTTCGGCCGAGTGACTCATATCGACGACAAGGCCGACGCGATTCATTTCAGCGATCACCTCACGGCCCATACGCGTGACACCACTGTCTTCAGTTTCGTAACAACCGGTGGCGAGTAACGACTGGTTGTTGTAGGTCAACTGCATGAAGCGCGTGCCGAGCGTATGCAGGATTTCAACCAGGCGGATATCGTCTTCGATCGGCGACGGATTCTGGAAACCGTAAAAAATCGCGGTGCGGTTGGTATCGCGCGCGAGACGTACGTCGTCACCGGTAAAACCCTGGAAGATCAGGTGCGGGAAGCGTTCGAAATAACTGTTCCACTGCTCCATGTTCGCCACGGTTTCGCGGAAGTTTTCATGGTAGGCGATGGTGACATGCACCGCGTCCACCCCACCGGCGCGCATCTGTTCGAAAATTTCCTCGGACCAGTTAGCGTATTGCAGGGCATCGATGCGATAGGCGGTTTCGCTCATGCCGGGTTACCGCTGGCGATATACGCGGTTTTCACCGTGGTGTAAAACTCCTCCGCGTATTGCCCCTGTTCGCGTGGACCATAGGAAGACTCGCCCCGCCCGCCGAAGGGAACGTGGTAATCAGTACCGGCGGTAGGCAGGTTAACCATCACGCAGCCGGTTTTGGCGTTGCGGCGAAAGTGGGTTGCGCGGGCGAGACTGCTGGTAATGATCCCGGCAGTAAGTCCGAAACGAGTGTCGTTCACGGTTGCGATCGCCTCATCGTAGGAATCGACCTTGATCACGCAAGCCATGGGTGCGAACAATTCCTCGCGGTTTACCTGCCAGTCGTTGCGGGTACCGACAAAAACCGCCGGGTTCATGAAATAACCCTCGGTAGCACGATCGACCCGTTCTCCGCCGCACAGCAGTTCGCCGCCCTCCTGTTTCGCGAGCTCGACATTGGCGAGGTTTTGCTGCAATTGGGCATCGCTCGCTACCGGGCCGATTTGGGTACCGGCTTCGAGCGCATGCCCGACAACCATGTTGCGGGCGCCATCGACCAGGCGTTCGACGAACTGATCGTGGATGTCCTTGTGTACTACAAGGCGCGACGAGGCGGTACATTTCTGACCGGTGCTGCCGAAAGCGCCACCCAGCGCACAGGCGAGCGCCGTGTCGAGGTCGGCGTCATCCATTACCGCGAGTGCATTCTTGGAACCCATTTCAAGCTGTATCTTGGTAAAGTTGGTCACCGCGGCCTGCGCGATGCCCCGCCCCACCGGTACCGAACCGGTAAAGCTGATCGCGTTGATCTGCGGGCTTTCCACCAGCGCCTGGCCGACAGCGCTTCCGGACCCCATGACGAGGTTGAACAACCCTGCCGGAATGTCCTGACGGGAAATGATTTCGGCCAGTGCTACCGCACTCGCCGGCACCAGGTTGGCAGGCTTCCAGATCACCGCGTTACCGAACGCGAGCGCAGGGGCAATCTTCCACACGGCAGTGGCAACCGGGAAATTCCACGGTGAGATGATTGCCACGGTACCAACCGGCTCGCGACGCACGTCGACTTCGACGCCTGGTCGCACCGAGTCGGCATTGTCACCGATCTGGCGCAACGCCTCGGCAGCGTAGTAAGTGAAGAACTGCCCCGAGCGATACACCTCGCCCTTGCCCTCGGGCTGCGTCTTGCCTTCTTCGCGGGCGAGCAGGGTCCCGAGCTCGTCGCAGCGTGCGATCAATTCGTTGCCGATCGCCATCAATACGTTGTACCTCCGCTCGAGTCCGGCGACGCCCCATTCGCGTTGCGCCGCCTGGGCGGCGTCGAGGGCGCGCTGGAGTTGCGCGCTGTCAGCCTGGGCGTAGTGGCCGATGGTGTCGGACAGGTCGGATGGATTGATGTTGGCGACTTCGCTGGTCCCGGCAAGCCATTCGCCGGCGATGAAATTCTGGTTCAGGTTGGACATTTGGGTTCCCGGAAGCGATGCAAAAAATAGTCCTATACCATAAATCCGGCTGATCGCGCCGTCAATGCTAATCAGTGGCCGTTACGAGAAGCGGGATCATGGCAGCATCGCAAGATCCCGACACGTCAACCCAGCGTACGCCGGGGGGCCGCTTTCGCACACTACCCATCTCTGGCAGGAATAAAAAAATGACCACAGGTTCTCTGGCTTCCTAAGGCAACCTCGGGGGTAATTCCGCAAAAGACGCTCCCAAACGGCAAAAAAGCGCCGTTTGGCACATCCATGTGATCGCTTGGAACTCGGCGTCCTGCCTCGTTACACTTTTGCGGAATTACCCCCGAGGTTGCCACTCACTGTAAGGGGAAAACGGGGAAGACCTAAGTCGGGCTAGTCGAGGATCAGGGTATCGCCGATCCTGGCGGGCTGGAATTGTTCGAGCGGGAGATCGCGCCGGTTCATTTCCTCGACCAGCAGCTGCGCGGGTTCGAGGGCGGGCTCTATGGTGAGCTGGAAGGTGCCCCAGTGAATGGGCAGTGACTGTTGTGCCTTTACCTCGAGGTGAACGTCAACCGCCTGCGCCGGATCGATGTGCGCAGATTGCATGAAGTAGCGGGGTGCATAGGCGCCGATTGGAATCATGGCCAGGCGAAACGGCCCCAGCCGCTGGCCGATCTCCTTGAAATAGGCCGCGTTGTAGCCCGTGTCGCCGGCAAACCAGCTCTTGAACCCATCGATATCAACAGCCCATCCACCCCACAGACTTTCATTGGTATCCCAGGGCGTGCGTTTCGACCAGTGCTGCGCCGGCGTCATGGTCACTACGACCCGCTCGTTGAAACGATGTCCTTCCCACCAGTCGAGTTCAACCACGCGTTCGGCGGAGATACCGTGGTCCAGGAACCAGTCCTTCAGACCCAACGGCACATACCACAGCACCGAATCGCCAAACATAGCGACGGTACGATGATCCAGCGAATCATAGTGGTTGTGCGAGATCACGACAAAATCGACCGGTGGCATCTGCTCGAATCCGAGCGCGGGCTGAGTATAACGAGGCTCGACATAGACCTCGTAGTAAAACGGGTACTGGGTCAGATGGGGATCGGTAAGATAGCTAATGCCCTGGTATTGTACCAGTGAGGTCGCATGCCCGATCCAGGTCACCCGCGGCTCCGCCGCATAGGTTCCTAGCAGTTGCCGATCGGCGACCCCGACAATCGATTTGATTTCTTCAGGATCTCGAGCCGGGGGGTCATCCTCACGCATGCGCATCATGAAGTGGCCAAAAAATGACCCCTGTTTGACGCTGACAAATTCGCCATCACCATGATGGGGCTTGTCGGGATCGAAAACGACCCCGTTGCGCGCGGCGCAAGCCGCCAGCAGCAGCAGGCAAAGCATGCCGATCAGGATGAATTGAGTGACTGTTTTCTGCTGCACAGTTTTTGCTTCCGTGGTACTGAAAGCATTATACGTCAACCACTCCGCGACAGATCATTCATATTCCGCAGGGGAACGGTGATCAGGCGGCGGGTTCTTTCGCTTCCAGGTAATCGGTCATGTTTAGTGCCGATAGAGGCTTGCTGAAATAGTAACCCTGGTAAATTTTACAACCGTACTGTCTCAATAGATGGAACTGTTCCAGGTCTTCGACGCCTTCTGCAACCACTTCGAGGCCAAGGTGCTTGGACAGGGCCAGAATCGACGCCACCATTGCCTGATCGCCAGAATCGTTGCAGATATCCTTGACGAAAGAACGATCGATCTTGATATGGTTTACCGGCAGGTTTTTCAAATGCGCCAGCGAGGAATAGCCAGTACCAAAATCATCCAGCGAAAAACTGATACCACGATCGATCAACTCCTGCATCCGCAGAATCGCATCGTCGATGTTATGGATAATATTGTGTTCGGTAACTTCCATGATGATATTTTCCGAAGGCACGTTGATACGCTCCAGCTGGCTTTGAATATTATGTGCGAACTGCGCATCGCGAAACTGGCGCGGGCTGATGTTGATGCAGAGCATGAAATCCTGCTGCACCAGCCCACTCTCCATCCACAGTGTCATTTGCTTGAGCGCGCTTTCTATCACCCAATCACCCACTTCGACAATCTGGCCGGAAGATTCGAGCACATCGAGGAATTCAGCCGGCGCAACGACACCGAGTTCGGGATGATCCCAGCGAATCAGTGCTTCGGCGCCGATGATCTCCATTGCAGTATTAACCAGCGGTTGATAAAAAAGCCGGAACTGATCTTCCTTCAGCGCCCGGTGTAACTGGTTTTCGAGCTCGAGTTGGCGGGTGACATCGCTGCTCATGCTCTCGCTGAAAAATTCGAGACGGTTGCGACCTTCACGCTTGGCCTGGTACATCGCCGTATCGGCATAACGCAGCAGGTCATGACCACTGACTTCATCCTGAGAGATCATCGAAATACCGATACTGGCCGTCATATGCAACTCGGTGTCATGGATACGGCATTCCATGCTGATGGTGTCACGGATCTTGTTGGCAATGTCGCGTGCATGAGCTATCGCATCCCTGCCGTCCAGGCTCAAACCTGACAATATAACAATAAACTCATCGCCACCCAGTCGCGCCACGGTATCGTCACCGCGCAAATGCGCTTGCAGGCGCTGCGACATTTCCTGCAGCACGAGGTCGCCCGCGGGATGCCCCAGCGAATCATTGATGTTCTTGAAATTATCGAGATCGATAAACAATAACGCGCCGAAAACCCGGGTACGCCTGACACGTGCTACTTCCATGTCGAGCCGTTTGGCGAGTTCGTTGCGATTTGGCAACCCCGTAAGCGTGTCGTAATAGGCGAGGTATTCGACACGTTCCTCGGCCGCGCGCAGGTGGCGGATATCGCGTGCAATGGTGGAAAAGAATTCGATATCACCACGGTTGTTACGATGCGAGATCAACACCAGGGAAGTCAGCACCTTTTCACCATTGAGCGACAGAAAGGTAGTTTCCTCGGTCCACATGCCCTCGCGGATCGCGCAAGGAATGCCTTCACTGAGGATTTTCTGGCCATCGGCGGGAGAATGAAAATCAGCGAGCCGAATACGGGTAATATTTTCGTTCTTGCCAATTCCGAGCAGGTTGCGACCCGCCTGGTTGATATAGGTTACAAATCCATCCAGGTTGGCGATACAGATCAAGTCCGGGGTGGCTTCGAGAATCGCAGTCAGGCGTTGCTGACGTTCGAAGGCAAGTTTCTGGTCAATGACCAGACGCCATTCACGCATCACGCGACTCGCCGTGCGTGGCAACGATGCCATGGTTTCCTGGGTTTTGATGATATATTCCGCTGCACCCGATTTGATCGCGTTGACCGCTACTTTTTCATCGCTGTAGCTGGTCATGACGATAGTGGGGCAGCCTGATCCCGGGTTCAACAATTCGGTACCATGACCATCGGGCAACTTGACGTCGGTAATGATCAAATCAGGGCTGGAGAGATCGATCAGGGATTTCGCCTGCTCCAGGGTCGTGGTAACCACCAGGCGGCAATGCGACTCAGTTTCAAACGCACGATTGATTAAGGCGGCATGATCCTCGTCATCCTCGACAAGCAATATACTGTATTCGGGCTGATTTCGCATACCGCTGCTTTTTTCTTATCCTTTATAGAAAATACTTTAGCCGGTTTATCGGCAGTCGCCTGTTTATCCTGAGACAATACTTTTGATTTCGGCACACTGCTGCTCGCCGGTTTCAAGTATTTCAGCGAGACCGTCTTCATTGATATCCAGTTGCTCGATCATGTTTGCCAGCCTGGCATCGGGTCCGTCCGTAAAACCAGCATCAGTGTCTGCCAGCAGATTAGCGAGAGCGAGTATTACGGTCGCCACCTGATTGCTCTGTGCCAGCTGGTACTGATGATGACAGCGGGTTAATTCACTCAATTCCTCTGACAAACCCCAGGCCTTGATCAACAATGCACCAACCTCGGCGTGATCGAAGCCTAGAATTTCGCGCTCAGCCTGGTCGCGAAGTTGATGCTGTTCGTCTATTTGCCGCTTGACCGCACCTGCCAGGCCAGCTTCCTGCTGATAGATTACGAGTATGCCGAGATCATGCAGAATCCCGGCAAGAAACAGAATTTCGGGGTCACAGCCTCCCACCGATCTGGCCAGCAAGCGTGCGGTAATACCACAGCGCAAACTATGCAGCCAGAATTCATCGATATCGACCCCTTTATTATCCAGCGCGGTCATCGCGCCAATGACGGTGGTCGCCAATACCAGGTTGCGCAATTCCAGCTCGCCAATAAGACCAACCGCGGAACTGACTGTTTCGATTACTCGCGGAAAACCATAGTAGGAACTGTTGGCGATACGCAATACGCGCGCGCTCAAGGCAGGGTCGTAGGCGACAATTTCTGCAATCTGGTCACGACCATGTAACGGATCATCGATTGTTTCCTGCAGGCGCAGATAAATTTCCGGCAAACTGATTAAATGCAGGACAGAATCAACTAGCAGTTGAGGCGTGCTCACTCTGGCACCATTATCCATGGTCTACATCTGGTTAGGGCTGTGCACTGAGTATAGACGGGATACTACGAAATGGTGCAGGGAATATATGCCCTGTTAACGGCTTACCGCCAGGGATTCTGATTCCAGGCCAACCAGTAGTAGCCGAGGTCCTCCATCAAGGATTCAAACTTGGAAAAATCCATCGGCTTTACCACGTAACTATTGGCATGATACTCGTAAGACTGGGCTATATCCTTGTCTGCCGAAGAAGTCGTCAGGATTACGACCGGCGTTTTTCTGGTGTTTTCATCAGACTTGATTCGCCGCAGCACTTCGAGTCCATCTACCTTGGGCAGGCGCAGATCAAGCAGAATGCAATGTGGGAGCGGATACTTTTCCTCGTCATTATAATCACCCTCGCGAAAAATATAATCGAGCGCTTTCTGGCCATCGTCGACATGGAAAATCACGTTCGAGACCTTGTGCTGCTCGAAGCTGCGTTTAACCATTTCGGCATGCGCATCGTTGTCTTCAACCAATAACAATTTCAGCGGTTCGCCAACTGCGTCTACATTCATTTTTCAGTTCCTCCTGGAAGCGTTAGCGTAAAAAAAAACAACGGCCCTGTCCATCTTCCTGCACTTCGATCCAGAAATTTTCCTCATGAATCGCGATGATTCTCTCTAGCGGACGAGCTTGTCCCCGATTTTGACCTGTGCCTCGGCTTCGGTTACGCAAGGCTTATTTCCATTTTGGATTAAATGCGTCCGGTTTCGGAAAACGCGAGGTGATATCGAAGCGGGTCAGATCCATATGGCTACGCGTATACTCCTCGGACGCATCACGCGCCGGGTTGAAATCCCAGCCCTGATAACGTCCGACCCGCAGGGCAGCATGCACCGCACGACGACGCTCCTGATCATGTATCACTGTTTGGCGTAACGACTTGGCGTCCCAGTAATCGGCTGCTTCGTGCCGAAAATCTACAAGCAATTCGTGATCGAGTAAATTCTCCAGCTCATCGGGATCATTTTCGAGATCGAAGAGTAGCTCCGGGTCGGTACTGCAGGAAATGTACTTGTATTGCCCGCGCCGGATCATCAGCATTGGTGCCGCAGTGCCCTCGGCGAGATATTCACTAACACAGGCGTCGGGATCATTGCTGGCATCACCATCGCATAGCGGAATCAACGAACGTCCATGCAGCGGGTCGATCGGTGGCGGCGGAGCTACACCCGTTGCAGCCGCCGCGATATCGACCAGCGTCGGCAATATATCCACCTGCGCCACCGGCGTTGGCACGTGGCGCGGGCTGAAGCGATCCGGCTGATGTACGATCAGCGGTATACGATTCGACCATTCACGGAAGCTCATTTTGTACCAGAGCCCGAACTCGCCTAGCATGTCGCCATGGTCGGAAGTAAAAATAATCGTCGTGTTATCTGCCATACCGCATTCGTCAAGCGTGGTACGCAACCGCCCCAGCCATTCATCGACGTAACTGACATTGCCATAGTAAGCCCGACGTGCGTTGACTATCTCCTGTTCGCTGACATCGACCGCATCGAGCGCGATCACTTTTTCGAGGCGCGCATTATGTGCATCCTGGGTCGTCGGGCGTGACACGGTGGGTAGCGGGATATCGACGTCCGCGTATAAATCCCAGTATTTTTGCCGGGTTGCATAGGGGTCGTGCGGGTGGATAAAACTTGCTACCAGGCACAGCGGGCGCTGATCTTCGCCACGCGCATGATCGTATAGCACGCGCATCGCCTGGGTGCCGACTTCGTCGTCGTAGGCAAGTTGATTGGTAATTGCCGCAACCCCGGCCTGTTTCACGCTCGACATATTGTGGTACCACAGGTCGATACGCTGGTCGGCGTTTTTCCAGTCGGGGACCCAGCCGAAATCGGCCGGGTAGATATCGGTAGTCACGCGGTCCTCGAAACCGTGCAACTGATCCGGCCCGACAAAATGCATTTTGCCCGACAGGCAAGTGCGGTAACCCATCAGCCGCAAGTAGTGCGCGAAAGTGGGCATCGTCGCGGGCATGTAGGAGGCGTTGTCATAGCCGCCGCAGACCGAAATATTCTGCCCGGTCATGAATGCATAGCGCGCCGGGGTGCACAGCGGGCTGGAACTGTAAGCCGCGTCGAAACGCAGGCCTTCAGCGGCGAGCCGGTCTATATGCGGGCTCTTCACAGTAGCATTGTGGTAACAGCCGAGCGCGAGGGCGCTGAGCTGGTCTGCCATAACTATCAGGATGTTTTGCATATATCGAAGCCCGGTTTGACGCGTTATTTAGAGGAGGTTTTTGCCGTCAAAAACGGTCACCTCAAACCCGCTGGTATCGAGACCTTCGATGCAGCCGAGATTGACCCTGCAGTGCCCCGGTATGCGCAGCATTTCATTGTGGGTATAAATGCCGCAGTGCTTGCAGAAGTAGTGTTTGGCGACCTTGCTGCCGAATTCATACAGCCCGATATCATCCGGGTTAGCCTCGATATTCAAAGCCTCCAGCGGAATCGCCTCGGTGCTCATCATCGCACCCTTACGCGTGCAAATCGAACAGGTACAGCGTAGTCCCTGCGTGATTTCTTCGCCGTCGTAAGAAAACCTGATGGCGCCGCAATGGCAACTGCCTTCGTAGTGCTGTGTCATGATTACTCCTGGCGGGTTAACTGTGACCCTATTTTATCGCAAAAAACAAAAACCGGTTAACGCAGAAGAAATATTCATTGCGCTGGATGAGACTATCGATACCCTCACGCCAGGCGCTCGATTCTGCGGGCGTAATTATGTTCTGCTTGACCGCGGTGGCGGCAAAATTATGCAGCATATTGGCTGAAAAACTGTGCTCCGAATAGCCGGCATTCAGTACCGGAATCGCTTCCACGCGCAGCGCGCCAAAACCAATTCGCTCGAGAATGGGTCCAAGCCGACGCGGTAGATTCGGATTAACTACCGCCCGACCCCAGGCATCAAAAATCTTGCGCGTCATCACCTGGTCGAGGCTGTTGACGATCGCGCCACTCCAGTCGGTTTCGACGATAGCGACTCGTCCACGCGGCTTCAGCACACGATAAATTTCCTGTAATGCCTTATCCACATCCTCTACGTAAAGTAATGTCTGGGTACAGCTAACGGCATCGAAGCTTGCTGCCTCGAAAGGCAGGGTTTCGATGCTGCCCTGTTGCAGCCTGACCTGCTCGAGTTCGTCGCAGCGCCCGCGTGCATGAGAGAGCATGGCATCACTGAAATCGACCCCTTCGGCGCGGCCTTCGCTGCCCACAGCCCGGGCTTCCTGCTCGAGCAACAGGCCGGTACCGCAGCCGGCATCGAGCACGCTTTCACCACGCGCAAGCGCGAGTGCTGCCAACGTACGCAGGCGTTGATTGACGATCTCAGGGGTCTGGTAGCTGCGCTCGATAAGCTCAGCGGCCTTTTTATCGTAGGTTTCCATGGCGGCAGACGGCTATTTCAATCGCCGCGCGCAAGACTGAGTTTGAGCCCCTGCTGATAATACTCGGCAGCCTTGTCGCGTTGCTGCAATTGTTGTTCGAATAATTCGGCGAGCGCCAGGCAGGCAGCCGGGGTCGCTTCGGCACCGATGCTGGCTTCAAGATAGCCCTGCGCCTTGCCCCATAAACGCGCGCGCATTGCTATTCGCCCCAACGCCAGTAACAGGTTTTCATTGTGGCCAAAATCATCGAGCCATTTTTCGACGCGCGCCAGTTGCGCATTGGCGTCTTTGGCCTGAAAACGCCCATAGACTTCAATCAAACCATCATTCCATTGTTTATCCAGCGATTTGAGTACCAGTTGCTCAGCTTTGCCGCTCTGCCAACCCTGTTCTGCCATCAAGTCGATATACAAATGTATCATCCTGGCATCGGCCTGTAACGCCTTCGGAATTTTGCCCCACGCGTTATCGAAGCTTGACTGGCTGCTGGTAGCGAGCTCGAGGATGCCACAGTAACCGGCCACTTCCATTTCCACCAGTTTCGCCTCCTTGATGAGTTTCTTGCGCCGCACGTCGGGCAAAATCTCGACCAGGGCCTGCCAGTCCTTGAGCTCATAGTAGGCGCGCGCCAGCAGCATGGTGACATAATCGTGGCGTGGCGCGATGCCGTGCAGATGCATCAGGGTGGCCAGCGCCTGTTCGGTTTGCTGGTGCGCAAGCTGTAACTCCGCCTGTGTGACTCCGATAGCCAGCTCTGCATCGGGCCTGGCTTCATGCGCCGCCTTGAGATACGAGTCACGCGCATCATGCTTGCCCTGCAGCTGCGCCGCACGCGCCGCGGC
>JBATHL010000046.1:0-1970 GCA_049666745.1 Gammaproteobacteria bacterium | reverse complement strand
TGTTTCGGTGTGACCGTCACGGATTACCTCAAGACCATGCGTCTGGATGCCGCCTACCGCGATCTGATCGCCGCACACCCCTCGCGGGATACCGTGACGGCGATCGCCCTAAGCAACGGGCACAGCCACCTCGGACGGTTCTCCTCCGAGTTTCAGGAGCGCTTCGGGCAACTGCCGAGGGAAACGCTGAGGAGCAGAATGGGGTCAGAGCAGAATGGCACTTACTTAAGGCAGATAATGAGCAAATTACGCCTTCTCGTCATTCCGGCGCAGGCCGGAATCCAGGGAACGAAGCCACTGACGGTGCAGCTGGATCCCGGCCTGCGCCGGGATGACGGTGGTTTTGGCTTAAGTAAGTGCCATTTGGGTCAGAGCACATTTAACTCTAATATTAGGAGAAAATGTGCTCTTGTATCTGATACCCTTTATTCGTCGCATCGGCTCCTGATTGTCGTTTATTAAAGGCTGCCAATCTTGGTAAGGCGAATCAAGACATCGAGATTCTTTACACCTTTCGCTTTGCTTGTGCCAACAATTTTATTATTCTCGATCTTGCATTTCGATGTGATTTGCAAATCATCCATGGATTTTTTTCCGAACATGGTGCGCAACTTGCCACACTGAGTCACATTAACCGATACATTCAAAGTATTCCCGCTAACCTTGTAAGTTCCTACCGCATAATGGTTGGGGCCGGCTCCAAGATATTCTCCATTTTTCATAAAAGCTATAGCTATGTGTTCCCATCCATAGGGGCCTTTCATTTCTACTACCCAGACACCTTTGCAACTCTTGCCCTTCTTACCTTTCTTGCCTTTTTCTTCTTTGACCTTTTCCTCCGTCTCGGGTGCTGTATCCGGGACCTCTGCGGCCACCTCTTCCGGTTTCGCAGTATCGTCGAGGGTGGCCACGACAGCCGGTTTGTTCTCAGCAGCACCCAGGGCATTAATCTCCTTTTCAGTTTTCATTGCTTTATTGGCCTCTACAAGTTGATTGTGGCACAGAGAATAAACTACCAACGAATAATCCCTAAGTCTTAAAGGGTCGTTTCCCGTCCTTTCCTTCACCGAAGATTCTTACTTGCTTTTGACAGCTTTCATTATTTATATAGCCGTGTCTATCCATATTGCGTCTATTCCTGACCTCCAGAAGTGCTAAGGCCACCCGAAGGCGGCCTGTGCGTGTCCTGATTTTCAAATAGTTGTTTACGTCGCCTTTGGGTCGTCTCCTGCCGATCAGAGTTCCGCTCGGGAACGACCGCTTTCAGTACGTTCCAGACATCCCCAGGGATATGCTGTTTGGCTGATACCCTAACAACGCTATTAGTAATCGGTTCAGCGGTTGATATGATTGGTTTCCACTCCGGGGAGAATCTGTTAGGTTAATGGCCTGTTTCCTGCGGTTACTGACGGCCCGTATGCTATGAATTTCTTTATCAACCGCCCCATATTTGCCGCTGCCATCGCCCTGATGATGATACTGGCCGGGCTTATCAGCATGTTCGTGCTGCCCATCGCGCAGTATCCGCCACTGGTGCCCTCGCAGATCCAGGTCTCCACCCAGTACATCGGCGCCAGCTCGGACGTGGTGGCCAATACCGTCACCACGCCGCTGGAGGAGCAGCTCAACGGCGCGGAAGGCATGATCTACATGTCTTCGAACAGCACCAATAACGGCGATGCCCTCATCACCATGACCTTCGAGGTCGGTTACGACCAGTCCATCGCCCAGATGGAGGCGCTGACCCGCAGCAACCAGGCCCTGTCGCAGCTGCCTCCGGAGGTGAACCAGGTCGGGCTGACGATCGAAAAGCACTCCAGCAACATCGTCCTGATCGTGAACCTGACGTCGCCAAAGGGCACGTTCGACCAGGCGTTTCTCCAGAACTACGCGGATATTCACATTACCGACCGTCTGGCGCGCATCGACGGCGTGGCATCGATCAATAATTTCGGCCTGCGCAAGTACGC
>JBATHL010000045.1:0-3170 GCA_049666745.1 Gammaproteobacteria bacterium | reverse complement strand
CCAGTTCCTGTCATTCCGGCGAAAGCCGGAATCCAGTTCAATATTTCTGGATCCCGCGGTCAAGCCGCGGGATGACAGGTTCTAGAACTAATTATTATTATTCATCTTGAGGGTCAGTTGTGGGTCGGTTATTGCCGCTCACCAAGGATTTCCGGGCGTCTGCTTTGGGGAAGAATTCTTGATTAGGATAGAAGTGTTTCCAGGGACGGAATCGGACTAGTCCGCGTTCGGGGGTCCGCCTTCGGCACCGACACCGACACCAGGATTTTAAGGCTAGGCTAGCGCCGGGACTGGCGGCATCGGGCAATCCAGGCAAGTAGATATCGTGCGCACCAGTTCAATCCCCCCGGTGGTGGTTTTGCCATCCTGCAAAATGATCGCCACACAGGCCTTCAACAGGCGTGGTTTTACCAGCGGCTTCAGTTGCGCCAGTTTGTCCAGCGAGTGATTGAGCGCGTCGAGTCGAATATCCTTTCTGGCCAGCATATTAAGCGTTTCAATGCCGGCCTCGGCGGCGCCGGAAGCAAAAGCTTCACTGGCGGCGTTATCGTCAGTATGTTCAACATGGGCGATTAACGACAACACAGTTTCAACTTCGGCTTTAACCGGATCGAGGCTTTTATATTTTCCACGCGGTGGTTTGCGGAAACCGAAATGCTCATCCAGTTGCTGTATCAGTAACCGCTGGATAACCCATTCCTTCAGATTGACCGATTTATCCGAGACAATAATGTGGTGCACCGCCTGCTTGAACTGGACAAACTGGTTGGGCGACAAATCCCGCAGCGCATTAATACTGAGCTCGAGTAACGGCAGTTTGAATTTATCGTGCAGATTCTTCAAATCAGGTAGTAATTGATCGCATAAAGCATGCATATTCGGATCGGCATATTGATGCAATGCCGCTGTGGCCTCGGTTTTATCTTTTTGCAGGTCGATCAGGACAGCATATATGAGCGCGCGGGCAGTATAGGCATCCTGCGCCGCCTCCCTGAGCAGGAGCGGCATCGCAACAATGAGCTCACGCACATACTCGATGTTTTCCTCGTTCAGGGTGCCTACCTGGCTGATCGCCTGTTCTGCCGAAGTCAGGATGGCCGCGGTTACCGCCAGCTTCGCGGCCGCGGAACTTGATGCTTCGACCGGTTCAGGCGCTACGCTTGTACTGACCTGCGACTGCAGGAACTCCCCATCCCACCTGGGCTCTATCCTGCGGATACGCTCTTCCAGGGGCGGATGGGTGGCAAAAAACGATTGCAGCAGAAAGCCGACACCCTCGGCAAAAAAGGCATGGCTATATTGTGCCGCCGCCGGTGAATCGAGGTACGAACCGGCGCTACCGCCGATCTTTTTCAGGGCACCCGCAATGCCATCCTTATTGCGGGTAAATTGCACCGCGGAGGAATCGGCCAGGTATTCGCGTTGCCGGCTGACAATAGACTTGATCCAGTTACCAAAGAACGACCCCGCGTAACCGATAATCAGCAAGCCCAGCCCCAGCGCCAGGATTACAGCGATACCGCCGCTACCTTTACGGCTGCTTCTCGAGCGCCCGCTAAAGCGCATCGAGCGTAACAGGAAACCGCCAATCAACCCGATCAGCAATATGCCGTGCAGTAAGCCGATCAGCCGTATATTGAGCCGCATATCGCCGTTGGCAATATGGCTGAATTCGTGCGCGATGACGCCCTGCAGTTCATCACGATTCAAGCGGGTCATGGTACCCCGGGTAACACCGATCACGGCATTGGCGGGAGACAGGCCGGCAGCGAAGGCGTTGATCCCATCTTCTTCCAGCAGGTAAACCCGGGGTATCGGCATGCCTGCCGCTATCGCCATCTCCTCGACCACGTTCAACAGTTGTCTTTGCTGCAGATCGGTGGTCGCCGCCGGCACCTGTCGACCACCGAGCATTTCCGCAACCGTGGCGCCACCGCCGGAAAGCGATATGGTCTTGTACAGGCTGCCACAGAAGATCAGCAGGCATACGCCAATGGACACAGCGGCAAATACCTGCCAGGAGTACTGGCCCTGCAGGGCTTCCGGTGAGAAAGCAATCTGGCTCGATCTGGCGTAGGTAAAAATTCCCAGCAAAAACAGGTTGGTCAGGAAAACCAGCCCCGCAACCGCCAGCACAAAGAGCAGGATAAACCAGGTGGTATTCTTTCGCGCCCGGTCCTGTGCTTCAAAAAAGTTCAACTTGAAACGGGACTAAGTGGAACTAGAAAGCCACTTTCGGCGCGGCCTGAATCTCGGCGCTATCGGCAAACTCCAGTAAGCTCGCATCGCTGGCGTGCCCGAAAGGACCGGCAAGAATATTCTGCGGAAAAGATTGCTTGTAGGTGTTGTACGCCATGACCTCGTCGTTAAACGCCTGGCGCGCAAATGCCACCTTGTTCTCGGTGCTGGTCAGCTCTTCGGTGAGCTGCATCATGTTCTGATTGGCTTTTAAATCGGGATAAGCCTCGACCAGGACATTGAATCGTCCCAGTGCACCGGCAAGGTTGCCTTCGGCCTGTGCAAGCCCCTGCATGCTTTTCGCATCACCCGGCTTCGCCTGTGCGGCAGACAGGTTGTCGGAGGCCGAGTTACGCGCCTTGATCACCGCGTCCAGCGTTTCCCGCTCATGCTGCAGATAACCTTTCGCGGTTTCCACCAGGTTAGGGATCAGGTCATAGCGGCGCTTCAGCTGCACTTCAATTTGCGAAAATGCATTCTTGAAGCGATTTTTTAACGCGACCAGCTTGTTGAAAATAGAAATAAGATAAATGACGAGTACGCCAATAATCACAAGACCAACAATCGTCGAAGTTTCCATAAAGCCTCCAGCTCAGGGGATATTCATTAATACCTGGTAAGTAATTTTAGCAGACAATAGAAAATGCTCCGTGGTTTGTTCCTGCTGCAGGTAATTCATCTGGTAATATTTGGCCGTGGCGATGACGACGGATTCAACGATGGGTGCAAACGACGGCCGGGACTGGAACAGGCCGAAGAAATTCCAACGGTGAAACAGGCTATGGATGAGCATTCGGATAGCTGCCGTTGCGCTATACTTGCCGAGTCATGGCGACAACATATTGCCGGTATTAACTAATGAAGAATCAAACTCCCAGAAAGCGATATCCCCTGCATATTCACATTGCTTCGTTGTTCACTATTCTGATTTT
>JBATHL010000044.1:0-1565 GCA_049666745.1 Gammaproteobacteria bacterium | reverse complement strand
TTCCTGGGTCTGTGGGCCTGGGCCTGGATCGGTAAACGGAAATCGGCATTTCATGATGCCAGCATGCTGCCCCTGGAAGAAGACAAGGGCGTAATTCCGAATGATATAGACCCTACTGATGAGACCCGGTCAACGGGAGAGGGAGTGAGTCATGTTAACTAGTTTCTGGCACTGGTATGTCATTATCATAACCATCGTCACCATCCTCGGCTGTTTCTGGTTGTTACAGTGGACCAAGGGAGTCTCCAACCGCGATGAAGAAGGGGATGGAACGGGTACAACCGGACACGTCTGGGACGAGGACCTGGTGGAACTCAATAATCCGTTGCCGAGGTGGTGGTTACAACTGTTCTACGGAACAATAGCGTTTGCTTTCATATACCTGGTTTTATTCGGTGGTCTTGGAAATATTGGTGGTGTACTGGGTTGGAGCCAGGAAGGCCAGTATGAAGAACAAATGAAAGCAGCCGGCGAAGCCCAGGAAGTCATTTTTTCACGTTACAGGGAAATGGATAACGAAACCCTGATAGCAGATGCCGGAGCAAACGCAACGGGTCAACGACTTTTTGCCAATAGTTGTGCAATGTGTCACGGTTCTGATGCCCGTGGAGCACGTGGCTTCCCGAACCTGGCCGACAGCGACTGGTTGTATGGCGACAGTTTTGACACTGTCATGCAGGGTATCGCCAGTGGTCGTGCAGGTGCGATGCCCGTGATGGTTGGCGGTCTGGAAGACAAGGCAATTACTGAACTTGTTGTTTATGTTCAAAGCCTGTCGGGTCAAAAAGCTGATCCGGTGATGGCTGCTAATGGCAAAAAGAACTTTGACATGCTTTGTGTAGCCTGTCACGGAGCAGACGGTAGTGGTAACCAGGCATTGGGCTCGCCGCGTCTCAACGATGACATATGGTTATACGGCGGTGAGCCTGAGACCATAAGAAAGTCTGTCACCGAGGGTCGTAATGGCAATATGCCGGCGCATGAAACCCTGTTGAGCGAAGACCGTCGGCGCCTGATCGCAGCCTACGTTTTAAGTCTGTCAAGATAGACACGGAGTGGAGCGCAGGTAAGGATGAACACAGGGCACCCGGTAAACCGTCGATGGAGCCAGCGGCAGCGTGATTGGGCTGTCGTACTGTGGGTTTCGTTTATGTCGGCAGCAGCGGGTTCCTTCGTTTTTTTTGGGCTGTTTAACCCCCTCGATCTGATAAATACCTACGCGGGTGAATTTGAAATAGGGGTCAGGCTTGCCTACGGCCTGGCCTTTATCTTTCTTTACCTGCTTTGTCTGTTGTCATCCATGCTGACCATGTTCATGATTCGTACCGGTCCGGCACAAGGCCATTCCAAAGGTCAGGGCAGGCGTGCTATACCAGAGGTCCTGGAGCCGGGTGAATCAAACCCGGATCTGGATGATGAGGACTGGAAATGAGTCAAATTCAGGATGAGGGTGACTCGCTATATCGCAAAGATCCAAAAGTTTACCCACGTGATGTAAAGGGCCAATTTGCCAGCTTGCGCAAATTGGCGGTTTTTGTATTGCTGGGTCTTTATTACTTTATACC
>JBATHL010000043.1:0-13655 GCA_049666745.1 Gammaproteobacteria bacterium | reverse complement strand
CTTTAGGCGCGGTCAATCCGGCGATATAGGCGAGCACCGGCTTTTGCATGTGGTCGCGCACATAGGCCGCGGCCGCGGCCTCCTGCGGGCCACCAATTTCACCGATCATGACGACCAGGTGGGTTTCAGGATCCTGCTCGAAGCGTTCCAGGTGATCGAGAAACGAGCTGCCATTGATCGGATCGCCGCCAATACCGACACCGGTAGAAATACCGATACCCATGGCTTTCATCTGCGAAGCCGCCTCGTAGCCAAGGGTTCCGGAGCGACCGATCAGGCCCACGTTACCCTGCATGTAAATATGCCCGGGCATGATGCCCATCATCGCCTTGCCGGGACTGATGGTACCGGCACAGTTGGGGCCGGTTAATGTCATACGCTCTTCGCGCTTGTAGCGGCGCATGTAACGCTTGACCCGCATCATGTCCTGCGCCGGAATGCCATCGGTGACACAGACGCAAAATCGAATCCCGGCGTCTGCCGCTTCCATGATGGCATCCGCCGCAAACGGCGGTGGCACGAAGACCACGCTCGCCTCGGCGCCGGTGTCACGTACCGCATCTTTTACCGTGTTGAAAACCGGCCGATCGAGATGTCGTTCACCACCCTTGCCCGGGGTTACACCACCGACGACATTGGTACCGTAGTCAATCATTTCCTGGGCGTGGAAGCTGCCGATACGCCCCGTATACCCCTGTACGATGACCGGGGTTGTTTCATCTAGAAATATGCTCATGTCCGGCTACTCCTGCGATTCGGCACTGGCCGAGCGATGCAAACTGGCGACGGCCACGGCTTTTTCCGCCGCCTCGGCCAGGGTATCCGCGGTAATCAGGTCGATATCGCTGTCGGCCAGGATCTGACGGCCCAGTTCGACGTTGGTGCCGGACAGTCGCACCACCACCGGCACCGGCACATCGAGCTTCTGCATCGCCTGAATTACACCTTCGGCAACCCAGTCACAGCGATTGATACCGGCGAAAATATTGACCAGGATCGCGTCGACGCCTTCATCCGATAACACCAGGTTAAATGCCTTGGCCACTCGATCGGGTGACGCGCCACCGCCAATATCGAGAAAGTTAGCGGGTTCACCACCAACATGCTTGATCATGTCCATGGTTGCCATCGCCAGTCCCGCGCCATTGATAATGCAGCCGATATTGCCCTCCAGACCGACATAGCTCAAACCGCGGTCCGCGGCGTTCATTTCACGCGCGTCTTCCTGTGATTTATCCCGTAATTCGGAAATCTGTGGTCGGCGAAACAATGCGTTATCGTCAAAGCCCATCTTGGCGTCGAGGGCGATGATGCGGCCGTCGGTGGTAACCACCAGCGGGTTGATCTCAACCATGGTCGCGTCGAGATCGCGAAATGCTCGATAGCAGGCCTTCAACGCTTTCACCGACTCGGCCAGCTGTGCCGTACCCATGCCCAGCGCAAACGCGATTTCGCGCGCCTGGAAATCCTGCATGCCGACCGCCGGTTCGATCGGCACACGCACAATGCTGTCGGGTTGATTTTCGGCAATTTCCTCGATATCCATGCCGCCCGCGGCCGAGGCGACACACATGATCCGTTCCGAGGCGCGGTCGAGCACGAAGGCAAGGTAAATCTCGCGCTCGATAGCGGTCGCTTCCTCGATATACAAGCGTCCAACCAGCTTGCCCTGCGGGCCGGTCTGGTTGGTTACCAGGCGCCGTCCCAGCAACTCGTTGGCGGCTTCCAGCACTTCATTTTCGGTTGCACAAACCTTGATGCCGCCAGCCTTGCCGCGCGCTCCGGAATGGATCTGCGCCTTGACCACCCATTTCTCGCCACCGAGTTCCTTGGCGCGGTATGCGGCCTGCTCGGGACTGTAAGCGATGCCGCCCCTGGCGATCGGCATGCCGAAGTCGGCCAGTAACGCTTTCGCCTGATATTCATGAATGTCCATTGATTTGCTCCAAGTTCTCGCTGGTTACTGTCTGGCCTGGATGGCGGCGTCGGTATTGACCACATTTTCGGCCATGCGCGCGGACGCGGCATCGATCATGCGCCCATCGAGCTGGGCTGCACCCTTGCCCTGCGCAGCGGCTTCTTCAAGTGCCACCAGGATACGTCTCGCCCGATCGACCTCGCTGGCGGGTGGGGAGAATACTTCGTTGGCCAGATCGATTTGCGATGGATGTATCGCCCACTTGCCTTCATAGCCCATCGCGGCACCCCGGCGCGCGGCATCGAGATAACCGTCCGGGTCGTTGAAATCTCCGAACGGGCCATCGATCGCGCGCAAGCCATAGGCACGGCAGGCCACCAGCATGCGCGACAGGCCATGATGCCATTGGTCACCCGGGTAATCGGGGTTGAGACCGCCGATATTGGTCGTGCGCGCGCGACAGCTCGCGGCATAATCGGCGACCCCGAAGTGCATGGCCTCCATGCGCGGACTGGAGGTTGCGATCGCGTCGACATTGGCCATACCGAGGGTAATCTCGATCAGGGCTTCGATACCGATCTTGTTGCTATAACCCTGCGCCGTTTCAATCTGGGTCAACATCGCATCGACCATGTAAACATCCGCCGCGACACCGACTTTCGGAATCAGTATCGTATCGAGCCGATCACCCGCCTGCTCCACCACGTCGACCAGGTCGCGATACATGTAGTGCGTATCGAGGCTGTTGATGCGTACCGAAATGGTTTTGCCCTTAGCGCGCCAGTCGATATCGTTGAGTGCTTCGATGACATTTTTACGCGCCTGTATTTTATCACCCGGTGCGACCGCATCTTCGAGGTCGAGGAAAATATAGTCCGCCGCGCTGTTGGCCGCCTTCTCAAACAGGCCCGGGTTGGTCCCGGGGACTGCAAGTTCGCTGCGCTGCAGTCGCTGGCGCGCGGCAAGGTACTGTGTGTGACTCATAAAATTCCCCGCAAAGCTGAAAAACCATCGCTGCAATAGCGAATAAAATTGATATATGAAAAAACTATAAGCAAAGTATAAAACTGTATATGTGCGTGGAACTATCGCTCAGCCGACATGCTGAATTTCAGGAACGACGGCGCGCAACCTCGAGCGGAAGCAGCATCATCAATGCAGTACGGCGGTCACCAGCAGGTAAAGAAACACCGCGCTCAGCCACAGGTCGATGACGACGAAAAGGTAGTACTGCTTGCGCCGGTCCGGATCGCGGCGGGCGCCGAGCGTCAGGTATATGAAAAACGCCAGCGCGGCGAGCAGGATGATAACGAGGTGCATGGCTTACTTTTCCCCGGCAGCTATACGCGCCGCCGCGATCGCCGTCATATTGACCAGGCCTCTCACCGTGGTACCCGGGGTAACGATATGCGCGGCGATGTCGCAACCGAGCAGGATGGGACCGATCGGCACGCCGTCGGCGCCGGTTTTAATCAGGTTCATCGCGATATGCGCCGCGTCGAGATTCGGCATGATCAACAAGTTGGCCACTCCTTTGAGGTTCGAATTGGGAAACTGTTCCGCCCTGAGTACCGGGCGTAACGCCAGGTCAGCCTGCATCTCACCCTCGACCATCAATTCAGGATCGACGGCCTGGATCAATTCCAGCGCTTGGCGCATGCGGCACGATGACTCGGTTTCGCGAGCGCCGAAACTCGAATGCGATAATAACGCCGCCTTCGGCTTCAGCCCGAAGCGGGCAACTTCCTTAGCGGCGAGCGCCGTCATCTCGGCAATCGCTTCTGCCGTGGGTTCATCGGTTACATGAGTATCCGCGATAAACAGCGTGAACTTGCTGGAAATAATGATACTCAAGGCTGAAACCTTGTCGAAACCGTCATCCTGCTGCGCAACACTCAGAATACGACCGAGGTGTCGATGAAACCGGCCAATGGTGCCGGTGATCATGGTGTCGGCCAGGCCGAGTTTGACCATCATCGCCGCCTGCGTGGTTTTACTGTTACGCAGTATTTCACGCGCTTCCGATAAGGTTTTGCCACGCCGTTCGGTGTAACCGTGAAAGGCACGCCACCAGTCCTCATTTCCTTCATACTCGAATATCTCGAAATCCTTGCCGGGCTTCGCTGTCAGCGCATAATCCTTGATGATCGATTTGATAACCTTTTTACGACCGAGCACAATCGGGAAACACAGCTGCTCCTGCACGATATTATCGACCGCCTGCATGACTTTCGGATTCTCACCTTCGGCGAATACCACGCGCCGCTGGGCGGAGCGTGCCGTATCGAACACCGGTTTCATGAACAGTCCGGAGCGGAACACGAAGGCATTCAACTTCTGCCGGTAGGCTTGCATATCCTCGATCGGTCGCTCGGCTACTCCCGAATCCATCGCGGCCTGGGCAACCGCCGGAGCGATTTCGAGAATAAGACGCTGATCGAAAGGTTTCGGGATCAGGTAATCCGGACCGAAGGTCAGTGACTCGCCCTGGTAGGCGCTGGCGACAACGTCACTGGTGCCGGCGCGCGCCAGTCTTGAAATCGCTTCGACGCAGGCAATCTTCATCGCCTGGTTGATCTCGGTGGCACCGGCATCGAGGGCGCCGCGAAACAGGAACGGGAAGCACAGCACGTTGTTAACCTGGTTCGGATAATCGGTGCGACCGGTCGCCAGTACCACATCAGGACAAACCCGTTTGGCTTCGGCGGGATCGATCTCCGGCGTCGGATTGGCCAGTGCAAACACGATCGGTTGGCTCGTCATCGACTCGACCATTTCGGGTTTCAAGATATTACCCGCGGACAGTCCCAGGAAAACATCGGCACCCACTATCGCTTCACCGAGTGTGCGCAGATCGGTGTCGATCGCATAGCCTTCCTTGTATTCATCCATGTAGTCGCTACGGCCCTTGAAAATGACTCCCCGGGAATCGCAGACCATCACCTTGCTCTTGTCGAGTCCCATCGACACCATCAGATTCAGGCATGACAGTGCCGCTGCCCCGGCACCCGAGACCACCATCCTGACATTGCCCAGATCCTTGCCAACCACTTCGAGCGCGGACAGCATCGCTGCGGCGACGACGATTGCGGTGCCGTGCTGATCGTCGTGAAACACCGGGATCGACATACGTTCGTGCAGATACTTTTCGACATAAAAACAATCAGGCGCCTTGATGTCCTCGAGATTGATGCCACAGAAGGTCGGTTCGAGCCGCTCGATGGTTTCAGCCAGCTTATGCGGATCTTTTTCATCGATTTCGATATCAAATACGTCGATCCCGGAAAAACGTTTGAACAGCACCGCCTTGCCTTCCATCACCGGCTTGGCCGCCATCGCGCCGATGTTACCGAGCCCGAGTACCGCGGTGCCGTTGGTTATCACCCCGATCAGGTTAGCGCGGGCCGTATATTCGCGCGCGGCAAGGGGATCTTTTTCGATTTCGAGACAGGGATAAGCAACCCCGGGTGAATAGGCCAGGGTCAGATCGTGTTGCGAGGTTAATGGCGTGGTCGCCTCTATGCGCAGTTTCCCGGGTGTGGGTTTACGGTGATAGTTCAGTGCTTTTTCACGATTTTCGTCCGACATCAGAGAGCTCCCAGAAAGATTGCGCCAGTATACGAGGAATCGGCTCCACATTTTAAACAATTCATCAATTTAAGGTCGGGCCTGACCCGTTGTTTGAACTGTCACAGCGCGGCTTTTAATTTGTCATACCGAGATTTTAATTGTCATACCGCAGCTTTAAATTTGCCATCCCGCGGCTTTAAATAGTCATACCGGGACTTTAAATTTGTTACACCGCGGCCTTATTAAATTGTCATACCGCACTTTTTTGATTTGTCATACCGCGGCTTTAAATTGTCATACCGCCTCGTTTAGTCTGTCATACCGCGGCTTTTAGTTTGTCATACCGCGGCTTGACCGCGGTATCCAGAGGCGTCTAGACCATGCATTCGTCATTGGGTCCCGCCGGTCCGACGCATCGGGTCAAGCCGCGGGACGACAAAAAATAGGAGGAACGACACGACTAAAAGGGAAGACGATTACTTAGGAATGAACGCTCGGCTAGATGTCGTAGCGCTTATGTTCGCTACGGCGCTTGCCCGAACGCTGGCTGATGACGCCAACGATATCTTCGACGCCGTTCGGCAGTGAAATCTCCGCCCGGCCCGGATCAAGCGCACGCAGTGTAAAAACGCCCTGCTCGATAAACAGTTGCCGGAAAATCATTTCACCCAGGTGCCGGGCCACCACGTAACAACCCGAACTCAGTTTACCGCCGGGGTCGATGATGATGATATTGCCATCGACGAATTCAGGCGCCATGTCATCACCAATCACCCGCAACGCAAACGGTTCACTTGCACTGCAGTTGCTCAGGTCATTCATTCTACTTGCTGCGCTTTCTTTTGCTGCATACGCCACAACTGCGCGTAAAGACCATCCGCCGCGATCAAGGCTTCATGGTCGCCCTGCTCTTTTACGCGCCCGTCTTCGAGCACGATAATCCGATCCGCGTCGATCACGGTAGAAAGTCGATGCGCGATCACCAGCGTGGTCTTGTTACGTGAAATTCGCGTCAGGGCACCGAGTATATTCTTCTCGGACTGGCTGTCGAGGCTGGAGGTAGCCTCGTCAAAGACAAGAATTGCAGGATCTTTCAACAACACCCGGGCAATCGCCACACGCTGCTTTTCACCCCCCGAAAGTTTGAGGCCGCGCTCGCCGACGACGGTGTCATAACCCTCTGGCAACGACTGGATAAAGTGGTCGATATCCGCAAGCCGGGCGACTTCCCTGACCTCCTCGAACGAGGCCTCCGGGCGGGCATACTGGATGTTGTACAGAATCGAGTCGTTAAACAGTACCGTGTCCTGCGGCACGATACCGATCGCCCTGCGCAGGCTTTGCTGGTCGACCCCGGCAATATCCTGACCACTGATCAGAATCTGTCCCTGGTCGATATCGTAAAAACGAAATAACAAGCGTGCGATGGTTGATTTGCCGGCGCCCGACGGCCCGACAATCGCGAGTTTTTCACCATCCTCAAGCTTGAAACTGACGTCTTCGAGAATGCGTCTATCCACGTTGTAGTGGAAGCCGACATGACGGAACTCGACGCTGGCCTGCTCTATCTCGAGCTTGCGGGCATCGCTGCGGTCGACAATTTCGATTGGTCGCTGCAGCAGCTTGATCACCATGTCCATATCGGCGAGGGCATACTTGAGCGAGCGGTAAATAATGCCCAGGAAACCGAGCGGTATGAAAAGTTGCAGCATCATCGCATTGATCAACACCAGGTCACCCAGCGTCAACTCGCCGTCGACGACACCCTGGGCGGCCAGCAGCATAATGCCGGTCACCCCGAGCGCAATGATCGCGGCCTGGCCGAAATTGAGCATCGACATCGTGCTCTGGCTTTTTACCGCGGCTTCTTCCCAGTGGCCCATGGTGTCGCGGTAACGCTTGATCTCATGGTCATCGTTATTGAAATACTTGACCGTTTCGTAATTCATCAGGCTATCCATCGCGCGCCCGTTGGCATCCGAGTCGAGCGCATTCATTTCGTGGCGGTAATGCATGCGCCACTCGGTCACCATCAGCGTGAAACCGATGTAGAAGATGACGTTAAAGAAAATAATGCCGACGAACATGCTGTCGTACTGGCTGAACAGGATCAGCGCCACCAGCAGGAATTCGGCGGCCGTCGGCACGATGTTGAACACCAGGTAATTCAGGATCGAACTGATGCTTTGCATACCGCGTTCCAGGTCGCGCGAAATGGCACCGGTATTACGCTCCAGGTGGTAGCGCAGCGACAGGTTATGCAAATGGGTTAACACGGTTACCGCAAGCCGGTTCATCGCGTGGAAACGCACGCGGGCAAAAATGGCGTCGCGCAATTCGTTGAAGCCTGAATTGATAAATCGCAGCACCCCGTAAGCGAGCAACAACATAACTGGCAGCACGGCGGTCTGGCCGGGCCCGGCGTTGAGCCCATCGACAATGTACTTGAGCACCACCGGAACGCCGACCATTGCCAGCTTGGAAACAATCAGGCAGGCGAGCGCAACCAGGACCCTTCCGCGGTAGTCCCAGATGTACGGCATCATGGCACGAATATTGTGCCAGTCCCGTCGATTTGAGTGCTCTTTTTCGGTGCGCCCGAAAGCGGGATGAACGGCGATTTTAAAGCCCCTCAGGGTATAAAGTTGAGCACCTTAGCAGAATGCTCGAATGCCGTCTTCGTTAAACGCCGCTGCTGCCCGGAAAATGCATTTTGAGGGTAAATATTTACCCTCGGCTGCCGATAACATACACATCTAATTGCAAGCGGACGTTGTCAGGTAACAGATACCCGGTTACCAGCACTGACCCGGATGATATGGAAAATGTAAAAGCAGTACGGCTGTTGAGAATCCGCTACATCGTCGGACTCGGCTTGATTGCCCTGTTGGTCACCGGTTCATACCTGACCAAGCAGCGGATCATTGCGCAACAGCATAACTTCGCCGCACTCATCAACCTGGCGGGTCACCAGTCCGGGCTCGCCCATCGCATCGCCTATTTCAGCCTTGAAATGATCACCACCGACAACGATGAAAATTTCCTCAATGCCAGGGTGCAGGTCGGACGTACGATCACTAAAATGGAGCAGGCGCAGGAAATATTGTTAAACGGCTCCGTCGAAAGAGGTATTCCGCTTATCCGCAACGACAATCTGCAGGCGCTGTATTTTGACGAGTCGGTCGGCCTCAATATCACGCTGGAACGCTTCCTCAAAAATGCCGAAGCCGTCTACCGCAGTGATATGGGCGAGCTCGGCACCGATTCTTACGAATTTACTTACCTGACTACCTATGGTTCGAACATCCTCGAGCCGATGATGGATAGCGCGGTTGCGGAATATCAAAAGATCAGTCGCGAATCGATACTACGTATCGAAAAATTCGAGCTGTTGATCTGGCTGGGGGCGCTGTTGCTACTGATGTTCGAAGCCCTGTTTATCTTCAGGCCGCTGGAAAACAGGATTCGTAAAACGATCGCCAGGTTACAGGGTACCGTTAGCGAGCTCGAATCGACCCGTGAGCAATTTGTCACGGCACGGGAAAAGGCCGAATCGGCGAGCGAAGCCAAGAGCCAGTTTCTCGCCACCATGACCCATGAACTGCGCACCCCGATGAACGGTGTACTCGGCATGAGCGAAATGTTGTCAGGCACCGAGCTCAGCGACAAGCAGCATGAATACGTGCAGATTATTCTCGACTCGAGTGAATCGCTACTCACCATCATCAACGATATTCTCGATTTCTCCCGCCTCGAAGCCGGCAAGGTGGGGCTCGAAAAAATTCCGTTCAACCTCGAGCAGTCCGCCTACGACGTGCTCGCGTTACTGACCCCGAGAAGCCAGAACAAGCCGCTACAGCTGGTACTCGACTATACGCCTGACCTGCCGCGCAATTTCATCGGTGACCCCGCACGCATCCGCCAGATACTGTTCAACCTGGTTGGCAACGCCAGCAAGTTTACCGAACAGGGCTACATCCAGATATCGATCTCGGTTGACGTCGATGAAAACCAGCTGGGCAATGTTTCAATCCATGTCGAGGACACCGGTATCGGTATTGCCCCGGACAAGGTGGAAGGCCTGTTCGGCTCATTCACGCAGGCCGATAATTCGACCACCCGCAAGTATGGTGGCACCGGCCTCGGCTTAACCATCACCCGCGAACTGGTATCGCTCATGGACGGCAGTATCGCAGTCGACTCGGCCCCCGGCAAAGGCTCGGTATTTACGGTTGACCTGCCGCTTCAGCTTGCCACCGACGTCGACCAGATGCCGCTTCCCCACGAGGCACTCAAACATGTCATGTTGCTCGAGCCGAATACGATTTACCGGGAATTGATCATCGACCGCCTGAATAGAATCGATGTCGAGGTCGCGGTGGTCGACAATGCCCACGAGATCAAGAACCGGTTATTGATCTGCGAGCAACACGGCGGCGCAGCCCAGCTGGTGATTATCAGTCAGCAGGCGCTGCTCGATCGCAATAACAACTGGAGTGAGTTCAGCGACGGCTCCTTGCACGAACCGGCATCCTGGATCGTACTCGGTGATGGTATGCATGATGCCGAGCAATTTCGTGAGCAAACCCGGCACTTGCAGGGATATACCACCTACATGCAAAAGCCGTTCACCAACTACCAGTTTTACTATGCGCTGAATACAACGATCAGCCAGCCCGAGGCCAGCGTCGAAGTCGCGGCCGGCTCGATTGTTGATGAAGACAGTACCGATTTCACCTTATCGATGGTTTCAAAGGGCGAAATCCTGCTCGTGGAAGATAACCTCGCCAACCGGAAATTTGCCTCGCTACTGCTGAGTAAAATGGGTTACCACGCGGATATCGCCGAGGATGGCGCCGAAGCCCTGCGTCTGTGGCGCGAAAAACACTACGACCTCATCCTGATGGATTGCCTGATGCCGAACATAGATGGCTACGAAGCCAGCGTAAAAATCCGCCAGGAAGAAAACGGCCAGGGCCGGATTCCGATCATCGCGCTTACCGCCAATGCGTCGGAAACGGACCGTCAACGCTGCCGCCAGTCCGGTATGGACGAGGTCGTCACCAAGCCGTATCGCAAGCATGAACTCGAGGACGTACTCGACCGCTGGCTGCATGACGAGACCAGTTTCATCACCATCACGCACAATACGCAGCGTAACGTCCGTTTGAGCTGAATCGACACCCTGCCCTCCGCCGCGCGTCGATTTACGCGCCTGGTTGATGAATAACCCGGGCTCATATACGCTGCGCAACTTTATCGTGTAACGTTAGATCAACCATGCCCGCTGCAAAACCATTTCTGATTCTGCAATTACGCCCCGAAGACGACACCTCGAACAGCGAATTCGAGGCTATTTTGAAATATGGCGAACTGGATGAGCAGGATACCCATCGCCTGCGCATTGAAGCCACCGGTATTCCCGAAGTTTCGCTTGATGACTACACGGCGGTCATCGTCGGCGGCAGCCCGTTCGATATCAGCACCCTGCAGGAACAGAAGAGCGAGATCCAGGTCAGGATCGAGGCTGATTTCAGGCGCCTGTTCGACGCTATCGTCGCCAGCGATTTTCCCTTCCTGGGCGCCTGTTCCGGTTGCGGCCTGCTGGGATCGTACCTGCACACCCCGATATCGAAAAAGTATGGCGAACCCGTCGGTGGCGCCCTGGTCAATATCACCGACGCCGGCAAGGACGACGCGCTGTTAGCAGAGTTTCCGCAGCAGATCGCCGTCCTGTGCGGACACAAGGAAGCCTGCGACACGGTTCCGCAGGGCGCCACTTTACTGTTAACCAATGACGCCTGCCCGGTGCAGATGTTTCGCGTCGGCGAGAACGTCTACGCGACCCAGTTTCACCCCGAAGGCGATGGCGAGGGTTTTACCGTCAGAATTCACACCTACAGGCACCACGGCTATTTCCCGCCCGAGGAAGCCGAGGCATTGATCGTCGAGGTCAACCGTGAAGATACGCCCTGGGCCCGCGAAATCCTGCGTCGTTTCGTTGCGAAATACTCGACCCGGGCTGAGCCACTATCGGCGTGATAATGAAATTTCCATTGACGCACATCAAGCAGCCGATTCGATCACCAGCGAAGATATAAGCTTTCAGGGTATCAAGGGTCCGAATAACGGACCCGAGAGGCTCATATGATGCTACCTGCGATAAATGAATTGCGATTGCAGTCACCTGATCGCAAGGTACGACTTCTGGATCCGGAGATATCGTAATGCCAGAAAAAGCTTATGCCAGCCTGGTCGCCGGTCTGTTACTACTGTCGGGCGTACCAGTTATGGCTGACGAAAACGAATCTTATCCATATTACCTCGGCTTCGGGGTCGGGGGTTCGGCCGCGGATGAAGATTGCGACTATTACTACTACGATTCCAACTGCGACGGGCAGGATACTTCGTTCAAGTTCTATGTCGGTAAACGCTTATATGAAAACCTGGGATTCGAAGTCACCTACCTGGACCTCGGCAATCTGGACAATGACCGGGGCCTGGTCACCACCACCGCCGAAACAACCGGTTTCAACTTTTCATTACTCGGCATCATTCCGTTCGACGACTTTGGCTATCTCTATGGCAAGGCAGGCTTGATGGCCTGGCAAACCGACTATACCCGGGACGAGGCCGGCACAAAAACGAGCAGCGACGACGATGGCACCGATTTTACCTTCGGAATCGGTTTTGCGTTTTCCATCCAGGATAAGTACGAGTTAAGACTCGAGTTCGAACGCCTCAACGAGCTCGATGACAGCTTCGACTCGGGCGGGGCTTACATCACCAATTTCACCCTCGCCGGCGGCATTAATTTCGAATAAGCATTAGTTGATTAGAAAATACCGGCCATTTCGGCATGGGAATTCTGCGCTGAAGGGTTATCATACCCGGACCCGACCCATGGAGATTTAACATGCGCAAACTTTTTCTAACTTTCATATTTTCCACCCTGTTCACTGCATCCGCATTTGCGACCGAGGGCATGATCAGCATCAAGAGCGCCCATACGGTGGCCGTGACCGCGGATCGCCTGGAAAAGATTTTGGGCAGCAAGGGCATGACCGTGTTCAAGCGCATCGATCACGCCGCAGGCGCGCAAAAAGTGGGCAAAACCCTGCGCCCCACCGAGCTGGTGGTCTTCGGCAATCCCAAGGTCGGCACCCCGTTAATGCTATGCAGCCAAAGTGTCGCCATCGATTTACCGCAAAAGGCGTTGATCTGGCAGGACGAGGCCGGACAGGTCTGGTTTTCCTACAATGATCCTAAGTACCTGGCCTTGCGCCATAACATCCAGGGTTGCGACGCGGTGTTGAAGAAGGTTGCCGGCGCGCTCGGCAATTTTGCGAAAAAAGCCAGCGCGGCAGAATAGTCGTTACCTGACGCCTGGCGATCTCCCGCGGATTCAGCGTGGAGAGTGCAGCCGTGCAGCTCGATGACTGGTCGACATAGCGCGATGATACTAGCCCTGTATCGGCCGTGCTGGTGGCTTGTCATGGGGCTGATCCTGTCACCATCGCTACGCGCAGCAGAAACTGTCCACCTGCTGGGATTTGTCGACCGGCTGTGCCCTGAAGAGTCTTATTGCTTCACATTGCTGGTCGAAGCCGATTTTGTCGGCCAGGTCGGGGAACGCATCGAGGTTCGTTTCGACGCGACGACCCACATTTACGATCCGGAAAATTACGCATTAACGCTTGAACAGCAGAACATCGTGGCTGGATCGCACCTGCGCATGCCGATCGAAATGGATGCCGCCGGGCCACCCGGTGCGTACCGCGCGACCTTTATCTGGATTGGCGACTAGGGCCGCGCGCGCAGGGTAACCAGTGCAATTTCAGCTACGCAGAAATCGAGCTCTTTCTGTATCGGACAACGCCGATAAGCATCAGCATCCCCAGCAACAGGTAGTCGAACGCACCGCTGCCGTTACCCGACGAACCGGTACTCGCGTCGCAGTCACCGGTGGCGGCTGTGAGCAAGGCTTCACGGTACATAAAACCGGCACCCGTGTTTACCATGACATAATTGTTTATCGGATCGATAACCACCTTGTCAGGTAAACCGCTGACGAGCCCGGTGGCATCGACATCAGCCCACGTAGCCCCACAATCGGTGCTAACGATTACCTTGGTTAAGCCATTGCCACCCACGGCATAAATAATGC
>JBATHL010000042.1:0-3999 GCA_049666745.1 Gammaproteobacteria bacterium | reverse complement strand
AACAGGTACTGGACCGCCGCTGCGGTGGCTCCACCGGCACCAATGTCTATGCCGCCTTTGAAATTATTGCCGAACTCAGTGCAGCCGGGGAATCAGGCAGCGTGGTGTCGATGCTCTGCGACGGTGGCGAGCGCTACCTCGACAGTTATTACAACGATGAATGGTTAAAACAGAAGGGCTTCGATCTCAAACCTTACCTGACCCAGCTGGATAATTTCTACGCCAGCGGAAAATTCCGCTGACCTGTCCAGAATAAATAGTCATCCCCGCGCAAGCGCATTAGTGTCCGAAATATTTTGTATTTTACTATCTGATCTCTTTGCTAGAGATGTCATCCCGCGGCTTGACCGCGGGACCCAGGAATAGTCGATGGAATCGAGATCAATAACGTATAGAAATTTAATAGAAGAATGAGGTGAATACTTATTAGGTTACTGAATTGACTGGATGCCGCGGTCGCGCGCAGGGATGTACGCGGGCGGGCGAAGCAGGATGCTCGAGCCGTCCTAAGCCGCGGTATGACAGCAGTTAGATAGGCACGTTAACTAATTGTTAAGTGTCTCATGAGGATTAGAAAAGCGCACCCAGGCGGGCCGCAAAGACTAGCAGTTAGCTGGCTGCTGACTTTGCGATCAGTGCGGGTAGCTGGAGGCGCAGTATCTTTCCCGATGGCCCTTTGGGCAGATCATCGAAGAAGTAGATAATCTTGGGCGACTTGTAGCGGCCGACCCCGGCTTCGCAAAATGCCCTGAGTTCTTCCTCGCCGCATGCATAGCCGTCGCGCAGCACCACGCAGGCAACCACTTCCTGGCCATAGTTTTCATCGTCGACACCGACCGCGGCTGCTTCGAGGATGGCTTCATGTTTGTACAGGACATCATCGATTTCACGCGGCGCGATATTTTCGCCGCCGCGAATAATCAGTTCCTTGGAGCGTCCGGTAATAAAGATATAACCTTCCTCGTCTTTCCTGCCGAGATCGCCGGTATAAAACCAGCCCTGCCTGATCGATGCCTCGGTCGCGTCCGGATTCTTGTAATACAGATCGAGCAGATTGCTGCCACGGATAATCAGTTCACCGACTCCCTGTGGCGGGCATTCATTGCCCTGTTCGTCGACGATGATAATTTCATTCCCATAGGGCAATCCCACCGATCCGGGTTTACGGGCTGCCGGCGGTAACGGATTACTCGCCACCGTACCCGCGGTTTCGGTGAGACCGAGGGTTTCGATCATCGGCACCTTGAAAGTCTGTTCCCACTGCTCGAGCGTAACCGCGGCCAACGGCGCCGAAGCCGAGCGCGCAAAGCGGAATTTCGCGAGGCGTTCGTCGTTACCAAAAACAAAAGGTTCCTGCGCGGCGCGGTCGAGCAGGTACTTGATAATCGTCGGTACGATACTGCTCCAGCTACAGCGATGTTCGGCCACCAGCCGCCAGTAATCGGTCGCGCTGAAGCGTTTCGGCATGACCACGCTGCCACCGCTGTATAACGGTGCCGACACCGTCACCATCGCGCCGTTGATGTGATACACCGGCAACACGCACAAGGCACGGTCATCCGGGGTCAGTTGATGCCCTTCGGTAACGTTACGCCCACCGCAGGTCACCGCACGATGACTGATAATGGCGCCCTTCGGCAATCCCGTTGAGCCCGAGGTATAAAGCAGCAACGCGGTATCGTCTGGCGTTGCTGCGGCAGGACTGCTGACTGGATTTTGCTCGTCTGGCCAGTCAGGGCCGGTTGCTTCACTGGTCTCGATGACCCGGATCGGGCGTTCGACCTGAGCCATGATTTCAGCCAGTTTGTCACGATACTCGGGTGCGACGAAGACGACTTCCGCATCCGAGTGGTCGAGCACATGTACCAGCTGTACCGTGCCCGCGACCGCGTTTAGCGGCACAATGATGCGATTGCTCGCCATCACCCCGAGGAACAGGCGCAATGTCCAGTAGCCGTTATTCAACAGGAAAGCGACTTTTGCACCCTGCGCCAGGCCGAGCAAATCGAGTTGCTCGCCGAGCTCGTCAACCGCGGATTTCAATTGCGCAAAACTGAGCGATTGCCCGCTGTCAGGCGCGATCAAAAACAGGCGCTCAGGAGAAGCATCGGCATGCTGCTCGATGCAGGCGCGGACCGTCTCCATGTTCAGTCTTTACCGTAGCGGGCGAAATAGGCGCCGAACAAATCTTCTTCGGAGGGTTTGTCTTCGGCAACCGCCGTAACCAGGTGGGTGGTGTTGATAAAATGCCGGTAGTTCAGATTTTCACTGATGCTGTTTCCGCCCCAGGTGCCGCAACCCATGCTCAGGGTAAAATTGAGGCCATTGTTGAAACTGCCGCCGTTGCCGAAGGTATGCGCCTGGTTGACCAGCACCCTTACGACATCGATTTCCTCGGCGAGGCGAATCGGGTGATCCGCGTTGCGGGTATGAATGCCGCAGGAATGCCCACGCCCCTGCACATCGAGGATATCGGTGACGAGCTCGACCGCGTGATCGAAATCGCGCGCACGGTAGACCGTAAGTACCAGCGATAACTTTTCGTCGGTAAATGGTGACGCGGGATCGAAATCTTCCTCGACCATGAAAAAACGCGCCTGCGCGGCTCCCGCTTCGAGCCCTACTCCGGCCGCGAAGACGTCGGCATCCCTGGCGATCAGGTCCCGATTGAGATTACCGTCAACCCAGAGTTTATCTGCAATCAGGGCCTTTTCCCCGGCGCTGCAACGGTAAGCACCAGCAGCCTTGAGCGCGGCGATGGCTTCTTCGTATCGGTCATCGAGTATGACGAGCGAATTTTCCGACGAACAGGAAGTTGAATTATCGAAAGTTTTTGAAGCACAGATCTTTTCCGCGGCATCGGTCAAATCGGCGTTAGTGTCGATGATGACCGGTACATTGCCGGCGCCGACCCCGATTGCCGGGGTGCCGCTGCTGTAAGCGGCGCGCACATTGTTCTGCGAACCGGTGGCGACGATCAAATCCGCCTGTTCCATCAACAGACGGGTCATGTTACGCGACACCGGCTGCGGCAGAATTTGCACCAGGTCTTCCGGCGCCCCGACCTTGCGCAGTGCATCGCGCATCAGTTCAACCGTTGCATTGGTGCTGCTCCAGCCTGCCGGTGATGGCGCGATCACAATTGCGTTGGCGCCCTTGAGCGCCATCATGGTCTTGTTGACCGGGGTCGCGGCGGGATTGGTCGACGGGGTAATCGCGGCAACGACGCCCACCGGCTTGCCATACTTGATCATGCCGTTGCCGGTATCGTTTTCGATAATACCGACCGTGCGCACACGCATCAGGTCGCGCAAGGTACCGAAGGTCTTGCGCTGGTTCTTGATAATCTTGTCGGCGACGTTACCGATACCGGTGTCGGCGACCGACTGCTCGGCCAGGCTCCTGGCATTTTCCGGTTTGTAAAGCGACCAGGCGACCGCGGTAACCGCTTCATCGACCCGCGCCTGGTCCGCGGCGGCAAACTGCTGCAGTGCATTACGCGCGCGAACGATCAACTGCTCGACGCTGGTTAATTCATTTTCAGTCGCGTTGATCACCGCGGATACTGCCGGCTTGGCCATAACATTTACTCTATGCCTTTTTCGAAGGCGCAAGTTTACTCGCAGCCCTGCAGAATTCAAATCGGGTAAATGTCTTTCCCGATCTGTCCTACAACCGCTGTAAATCAAGAAATCCCCCGCTCCCTCCTGTCATCCCCGCTTTCGCCCACTACTGTCCGGAATTTTTTTTACAATCTGATCTCTTTGCTAGAGATGTCATCCCGCGGCTTGACCGCGGGATCCAGGGATAGTCGATGGAATCGAGATCAATAACGTATTGAACTTTAATAGAAGAATGATGTGAATGCTTCTTATGTTACTGAATTGACTGGATGCCGCGATCAAGCCGCGGCATGACAGTAATAGGGCCACGAGGATGACATCAATAAAGAGGAGAGGCAGTCAGCACTACTTCCCAAAATAACGCGAACTGATAAGA
>JBATHL010000041.1:0-12033 GCA_049666745.1 Gammaproteobacteria bacterium | reverse complement strand
ACTTGTGAGTAGTCACCCTTGATATGGTGGATTCATGCATATCCAGCAATTCTGCGATATCACGCAACACCATTGGTTGCATTGCCTCTTCGCCATAATCCAGAAATGCATGCTGTCTTTCGACGATTGCGGTAGCGACACGCAGCATGGTTTCATTGCGACTTTGCAGGCTTTTTATGAACCAGCGGGCCTCCTGCAAATGATCTTTTAAATATGTATTCTGAGCACTGCTGTCGCTGCGTTTTATCAGGCTCGCATATTGATCGTTAACCCTGAGGCGCGGTGCGTGATCGGGGTTGACACTGACCCGCCATCTGCCCGAGTGTTTGCTCACATATACGTCCGGGACGACATACTCGGCATGGTTTTGACTGATGCTGTGACCGGGATGCGGGTTGGTGCTCTGGATCAGTTTGATAATTTCAGCCAGCTCGCTATCGCTAGCCTGCAGCCGACGTTTGAGCAAGGCTACGTCATTACTGGCAAGTTGCTCGAGGTATTTTTCTACCAGCACCAGCGCTTTGGTGAGATGGGGTGTTTCAGGATCGTATTGCCCCAGCTGGATCGACATGCAATCACTGGGTGAGGATGCTGCAACTCCAATCGGATCGAAACGTTGTACCAGGTGCAGTACTGCCTCGACCTCGTCGATTTCCAGCGTGTCGTGTTGTCGTGCCAGGCCTTCATGAATATCCTCGACGCTTTCTGTCAGGTAGCCGTTGTCGTCGATAGAGTCGATGATCGCAAGACCGATATCGTGATCGGTTTCGGATAAATGAGAGCAGTCAAGTTGCCAGATGAGGTGGGTCTTTAGAGTATCCTCTGCTCCCGCCTGGTTTTCAAACATATCGCGGTTGTCAGTCGCTGGACTGTTGGACTGATTAGATGAATTCGGCAGATTATCGTAGATCTGGTCCCAGCGAGCATCGATTTCGAGCTCATCCGGTAACATTTGCTCGGCGCGATTTTCGGCGACCTTGTTTGCAGGGTTTTTGAAATCGGTAACGTCTTCGCCATTGCCGCCGCTTTCGCGGGTTGCATCTGGATCGATAACGGTTATTTCACCGAGATTATCATCTTGATCGAGTAGCGGATTGGCGTCGAGTGTAGCCTGGATTTCGGTTTGCAATTCCAGCGAGGAAAGCTGCAGCAGTTTTATTGCCTGCTGCAACTGAGGCGTCATCGTGAGGCTTTGCCCTATTCGCAGTTGCAGGCTTTGTTTCATAGGCGGGGCCGTTTCTTGTTTGATTTTCCGCCAGGATATCTATTATCTCCCATGCTCCTAGTTATAGCTTAAAATCATCGCCCAAGTAAATCTTTCTGACTATTTTATTTTCCAGGATCTGCGTCGCATTGCCTTCGGCCAGAACTTCGCCATCCCCCATGACGTAAGCGCGATCACATATTCCCAGGGTCTCGCGTACATTGTGGTCGGTTATCAACACACCAATACCGCGCTCGGCGAGTTGACGGATTATTGACTGGATATCGATGACCGAAATCGGGTCGACTCCGGCGAAGGGCTCATCGAGCAGGATGAATTCGGGCTGGTTTGCCAGTGCTCGCGCGATTTCGACGCGGCGACGTTCGCCTCCAGAAAGCGATATTCCATCGGTTTCGCGCAAATGTTCTATTTGAAACTCTTCCAGCAAGCGTTCCAGTATTTCTTTGCGTGCGGAACTATCGAGGTCCTTGCGTAGTTGCAGGATGGCCAGAATATTCTGTTGCACCGTGAGGTTCCGAAACACGGAGGCTTCCTGGGGTAGATAGCCAATGCCCAGTTTAGCCCGCCTGTGCATCGGCAAATGACTGATGGTTTTGTCGTTGAGGCGGATGACACCCGAATCATTGTTGATCAGGCCGACAATCATATAAAAGCAGGTGGTTTTTCCGGCACCGTTAGGACCCAGCAAGCCAACGATCTCGCCACCCCTGACATGCATCGAAACCGATTTAACAACCTCGCGTTTTCGGTATGACTTGGCCAACTCTGTGGCCTCGAGTAAATTTGTATCGCTCATCTACGATCTATTCAGGGGCTACTGAATCTTGTTTCGGCTGGATCAGCATCTTCACCCGTTGATCAGATTCCATACTGCCTGCCTGAAGACTGCTGCTCTCGGTGTTGATGCGAATCAGGTCACTCTCGATAATATCTCCTGCCTGACTTAAACGGGCGGAATCGCGCAGTTCTAACAGTGATTTAGATTGCGTGTAGTCGATTTGCTTTGCCTCCCCCCATATTACCTGTTGATTGTCGTCGAGCTGCCGCAGTGTCGCCGGCGTACCCGTCATTTCCATCAGTGTCAGTTCGTTGGCTTCATTGAAGTGGATCACCACGCGGTCTGCATTAATTTCCAGGCTACCCTGTACCAGCTTGACGTTGCCCTGGTAAATGCTGATTCCTTCCTGTTCCCTGACTTCGAGCGCGTCGGCTTCGACTTCTATTGGTTGATCACGGTCGGTAGCGAGCGCCCAGAGTTGGCAGGGCAGCAGCAGTAACAGCAGCGCAGCGAACTTAACTATCGCCATGACTATAAACCGAACGTGTTTTACTGAATCGATAAATCTTGCCGGAGAGATCGAAAATGGCTTGCTCGGCTTCGATTTGAGTCTGTTTACTGCGCATTAATACTTTCGCCTCACTGGTAACCAGATCCAGATCGGGTTCAAAACGTATGCTCTCGGTATACATCTGGAAGGGATTGTCGCCCTGTTTTTGTATTACTACCTGATTGCGCAGGCGCAATGAATTATCCTGGTGCCGGAACTCACCGTTAAGCGCATCGACTAACCAGTGATCGGCTTCGCGGTATATCTGTATCGATGGTACATCGATGTTACTCACGTCGTTGACTGGATAGTGTTCAAGCCGGGGGCTGTTAAACTCGAAATCGAGGTTGCCTTCGGTGTTCATCGCGCGATAGCGCAGATTGGTAAGAAAGTAGTCGATATTGTTAGGAATAATTAACTCGACCTTTTCGTCCTGTGGGCGCAGGCGTGATTCATACACCCAGCCGAGGGCAATCGCAGCAATGCCAAGAATAATGACCAGGACAAGAAGGCGTGGTTTCATTCGAGGTAACTGTCCTGCCTGGCTGCGAGCAATGATTGTGCCTGTAAGATGAAATCGGTTACTTCCCGTACCGCCCCGTTGCCGCCACGCGCGGTAGTAACCCAGTCACAATGTTGTTTCACGAAGATGTGGGCGTTTTGCACCGCAATGGCCAGGCCAACCCGGCGCATTACCGGTAAATCCGGTAAGTCATCGCCGACATAGGCGGTCTGCCCGGACTCGAGACCGGTGTCCTGTAACAATTTTTCATATGCCAGTAATTTATCACGGTAACCCTGGTAAATATGCGTGACCCCAAGTTCGTTCATGCGGTGGCTGACGATTCCCGAATTGCGGCCGGTAATTACCGCAATCTCGATACCGCATTCGAGCAGCATGCGAATGCCATGGCCGTCCAGGGAATTGAAAGTTTTATATTCTTCTCCCCGGTTATCGAATTGCAGACCACCATCGGTCATCACCCCGTCGATATCCAGTATAAGCAGGCGAATTTGTGTGGCGATTTCATTAACGCTGCCGGTCATTGCTCTCTCCTATACAACACCAGCTCTTAATAGATCATGCATGTTTAATGCACCCTGAACGGTCAAATTTTTTCCAACCACCATCAGCGCGTTAATTTTCTTATCGTGCATGGTTTTCAAAGCCTCGCTGGCAATACGATCCGCTTCGATGGTTACGCAGTTTGCGGTCATGTAATCCCGCACCAGTGCGGACTCGATATCCGGCATTTTTTCGAAGGTGCGACGTAAATCGCCATCGGTATAAACCCCCACGAGCTGGTTCCCTGCTGCATCGATAACTCCTACCATGCCGAGACCCTTGGCGGTCATTTCCAGCAAAGTGTCCTTGAGCGTAGTTTCGGCGGTGACCAGTGGAATGCCATCGCCGGTATGCATGATGTCGCTGACACGAAGGAGCAAACGCCGCCCAAGATTACCACCAGGATGTGACAGGGCGAAATCTTCCTCGGTGAAACCGCGTGCCTCTAGTACTGCCACCGCCAGCGCATCACCCATGGCCAGGGTCGCCGTGGTGCTGGAAGTGGGCGCCAGTCCTAACGGGCAGGCCTCCCTGGCGACACTGACATCTAAATGAATATTGGCGCTGCGTGCCAACGTGGATGCGGGGTTTCCGGTTAGTGCCAGCAATGGAATACCAAGGCGTTTTAACAAGGGCAGCAATAATGTAATTTCACTGGTCTCGCCGGAATTCGACAAAGCGATAACCAGGTCATCTGCGGTGATCATGCCGAGATCGCCGTGACTGGCTTCGCCGGGGTGCATGAAAAAGGCCGGTGTCCCGGTGCTCGCCAGCGTGGCTGCAATTTTGTTGCCGATATGGCCGGATTTACCCATACCGGTTACCACTATGCGGCCTGAGCATTCTAATACCAGCTCGCAGGCATCATGGAATCCCCGATCCAGTCTCCCGGTCAGGGCTGAAATTGCTTCCGCTTCGGTATTGAGTACCGCCAGGCCAAGTTCGATGAAGGCGTGTTTTGTCATAGTTATCTCACGACGGCCCCATAATACAAATATAGCTGGTAAATGACAAAAGCCGCGAGCAGGACAACGCCCTTGCTACGAGTCAGGTGGCGGGGCACGGCAGTCGGGAAGCGCGACATCAATATCAGCATCAATGTCAGACCGATTACGACCACTAAATCGCGCGAGCGCGCGGCAGCATCGATACTGAAGTTGGTGAGTAATGCAGGCAGCCCGATGACTGCGAGCGAATTAAACAGGTTCGAACCGATGACATTACCGATAGCAAGATCCGGTTTGCCTTTTTTCAGGCTCGCTATTGATGCCGCCAGTTCGGGGAGGCTGGTACCCAGCGCCACCACAGTGAGGCCGATGATCAATTCACTGACACCCAGCGCCAGGGCGATGCCGGTAGCCCCCCAGACCAGCAACTTGGAACTGCCGACCAGCATCAGTAGTCCCAGCGTCAACCAGCCGATGGCCGCGGGCATCTTCATGGGATGAACCATCTCCTCGCTCTCGTGCTCCTCCCTGGCATACTGGGCCGGATGCCGGCGGTGTTCGCGTATCAGGTGTAAAAGGCACAGTGCCAGCAGGCCCAGCAGGGCGAAACCATCGACAATATCCAGCGATAAGTCGAACAGGCTCCAGGCCATTACTAACGTGGCCAGTACCAGTAATGGATATTCGTTTTTAAACAGGTGTGTCGCGACCGGAATTGGTACGAGGATGGCGGTGACACCAAGGATTAATCCTATGTTGGCAATATTGGAGCCAAGCGCGTTGCCGATGGCGAGATCGGGTGTGTCCTGCATAACTGAAATGATAGAGACGACAATCTCCGGCGCTGAAGTCCCGAAGCCCACTATGGTAATACCGATAATCATAATCGACACACCCAGCAGACGAGCCAGGGCAGCGGCACCCTCGACAAATTTATCAGCGCTCCAGATCAGTAGTGCCAACCCTGCGATGACGGCGGCGATGTAGCTAAGCATGCTCAAGACGTGGTGTATATGATTGTTAGAAATCGGCAGTCGAGGTGAATAGCCCGACGCGCAAATCCCTGGCGTTATAGATTTCCCTGCCATCGACCTCCATCGCGGCATCACCGATACCCATCACCAGTTTGCGCATGATCACACGTTTTATATCGATTCGGTAAGTGACGCGTTCAGCTTGGGGTAATACCTGTCCGAAATACTTGACTTCGCCGGCGCCGAGGGCGCGGCCATGTCCGGGGCCGCCTTTCCAGCCCAGATAAAACCCGATCAATTGCCACATCGCGTCCAGGCCGAGACAGCCCGGCATTACCGGGTCGGTTGCAAAATGGCATTTGAAGAACCAGAGATCAGGATCAACATCGAGCTCTGCAACTATTTCTCCTTTTGCATATTTACCACCAACTTCATCAATGTTTGTGATACGGTCGAACATCAACATCGGTGGTAGTGGTAATAGCGCGTTGCCGGGTCCGAACAGCTCGCCTTTACCGCAGGCGATGAGTTCATCATAGCTAAAGCTATGTCGATCGGTTAAAGGTATGGACATACTAAAGTAGTGTTATTAGTTTGAGGAAGCGAACACTAACGATTATGCGACAATTTTGCCAGTAATTCATAGGAATGAAGCGTAATTGACAGGTTCGGCGTTCACTTGGGACGTTTTAGAGGATAGACTCTGCGTGAATTTATTTTTGACTGGTGATTCGAGTCAGCTTCTGTTCAGCCTGATTAAGGAAGATGTGCGATTATGATTAAGGTTTCGTCAATATTGATCAGTCTGAGCGCACTGCTCTGCACCAGTTTCGGGCTTTATGCGCAGGACAAGCTCGACCTTGCGCAAGCCATCGAGCTGGCCATGGCACACGATCCGCGGATCGATGAAAAAGAGGCCTTCGTACGCAAGGCGCGGGGCTTGTTGCAGGAAGCCGAAGGAGGGGACGGATTACGTTACTCGGTAGACAGTTTTCTTGCCTTGTCCACGGGTGTGGATGGTGGTTTTTACGAGGGTGGGGAAAACTCCTGTAGTGGTGATTGTGAACCGCGTGATGACCAGTATGATTTCGATGATGGCCTTTCACTGTGGGGTGGCCTGAAGTTCAGCATCATAAAACCGCTGACAACCTTCGGGCGCATCGAGAGTTACGAGAAAGCTGCGCAAAGCAACGTTCTGATCAAACAGCAGGACGTCACCCTGCAGCGGGATCAGGTCGGTCTGCAGGTGGTCAAGGCCTATTATGGCTACCTGACTGCGCGTGATAGCCGTTTGTTACTCAATGATGTGCGCAAACGCCTCGCGAGTGCACTTGGCCTGGTTGAACAATGGATTGATGACGGCTCTGGCAAGGCTACTTTATCCGACAGGTATGCACTTGAATCAGGGCTTGGTCTGATCGACAACTTTCTCGCCGAGGCGAATGCCCTGGAGGAAATTGCGATGGCCGGTCTCAAGTTATTGACGGGTCGAACTGAAGATATCATCGAGCTCGCCGATCGACGCCTGCAGCCCCTCGAATTGCCACCGGAAAGCCTGCAGGAATGGATCGACCTGGCGCGGTCGAATCGGGTTGAGCTGAAGCAGGTTGAAGCCGGCCTGAATGCGCGCCGTGCGCTGGTGGAGGCCAACCGCGCAACTAAAAGGCCGATTGTCTATGCCGGCGTCGCCGGGTCGCTGGCTTATGCGCCGGAACGTGATTCGCTGGACAATCCGTATATTTATGATCCTTTCAACCACGCGGCTATGTCGCCGTTACTCGGTATGAGCTGGCAATGGGAGCAGGGCAGGCAGCCGGCACAGGTAGTGCAGGCGCAGGCTGAGCTGGATGCACTGGTGCACAAGGCGTCATTTGCGCGCATGGGCATCCCGTTCCAGGTGCGCGAACAATATCTCTCGATGCAGGCCAAGTATAAGTCCGTCGGTTCTATGCGGAAAAGTTCCAAGTCCGCAAGACGCTGGATGATAGCAGCCTACTCCGATTTCGAGGCGGGGCTCGAAGAAGCCGATGAAATAATCACCGCGTTACAGGCGTATGTGCTCGCGTATGCGGAATATTTACGTTCAGTGAATGATTTCAATAACTATGTGTCAAAGCTAAAAAGTGTGAGTGGAGTATTTCAGTGAAAAATATAATTGTGGGCTTAATCATGCTGGCTACATTCCCTGCCATGGGGGCAACCGGGCCCGAACAGTTGGTCAGGGAAACGGTAGAGAGCGTGGTGGACGAACTCAAGGCGAATATGGGTACCTTTAAAAGTGACCCGCATACGGTCTATAAAATGGTCGATGAACTGGTGTTGCCTCATTTTGATTTCGTGGCGATGACTGATCTGGCGCTGGGGTCATATAAAGATGAAGTTGGCACGGCTCAGAAACCGGCGATAGTTAGCCAGTTTCGCCAGTTACTGGTGCGTACCTATAGTTCCGCCCTGTTCGAATATACCGACCAGGAACTGATTTTTCTGCCAATGGAAGGTACCGAGTCTGAAGGCCTGGTTACGGTCAGGATCGAGATCGAGCAGGCGGGTGGATTTCCAATCCCGATCAATTATACTTTGCGCCGCGGTGACGATGGCTGGAAGGTGTTTGATGTCAGTGTTGATGAAGTCAGCCTGGTGACCAATTACCGTTCGAGTTTTGCGCGCGCAATCAAAAAAAATGGCGTCGACGGGTTGATCAAGACCTTGCAGGAGCGTAATCAGGAATAGTGGAAGCTACTTTCATTATTTAGTCGAGACAAGCGCGTGGCGTTTCTGTAAAGGGCGTTTTTTAATGACTGCCTCACCCCACATTGCGGATTTTTCCTGTTAGAATGTCCGCCCCTGTTTGCTGTGACTTTGCATGAATAAGTTGATCATCAATGGCGGTGCGCCACTGTCGGGAGAAGTGCGCGTCTCCGGTTCCAAGAACGCGGTACTGCCGATTCTTGCGGGCACCTTGCTGGCAGACAGTCCTGTAATAGTTCGTAATGTTCCGCATTTGCATGACGTTACCACCACCATGGAATTGCTCGGTCGCATGGGGGTGTCGCTGACCATCGGTGAGAAAATGAGTATCGAGGTAGATCCGACGACACTGAAAAGTACCTTTGCCCCTTACGAGCTGGTTAAAACCATGCGCGCGTCGATCCTGGTGCTCGGACCGCTATTGGCCCACTATGGCGAAGCCGAGGTGTCGCTGCCCGGCGGTTGTGCCATTGGTGCGCGTCCGGTTGATATGCATCTTAGCGGTCTCGAGGCCATGGGCGCGAATATCGATGTTGAACAAGGCTATATCAAGGCGCGTTGCGCCCGACTCAAAGGGGCGCGTATCGTAATGGATCAGGTTACAGTAACGGGTACTGAAAATCTGATGATGGCTGCTGCGCTGGCCGACGGCACTACGGTTATCGAAAATGCGGCGCGCGAACCCGAGGTAGTAGATCTCGCCGATTTTATTAACGCGATGGGTGGGCGGATCGAAAATGCCGGTACTGATACGATTACCATTCACGGTGTCAAAAATCTGCAGGGCTGCGACTATTCGGTGTTGCCCGATCGCATCGAAACAGGTACCTACCTGGCGGCGGCGGCGATTACCGGCGGTAAGGTTTTGATCAAGCGCACCGATCCCCGTCTGCTGGATGCGGTGCTAGCCAAACTCGAAGAAGCTGGCGCCTCAATCGATATCGGTGATGACTGGATTGAACTCGATATGGAGGGACGTAAGCCACGTTCGGTTAACATCAGAACCGCTCCCTATCCCGGGTTCCCGACCGATATGCAGGCACAATTTTGCGCATTAAACGCGATCGCCGAGGGTACCGGTTCGGTTACCGAGACCGTGTTTGAAAATCGCTTCATGCACATCCAGGAATTTGTGCGCCTCGGTGCAAACGTTCATATCGAAGGCAATACGGTAATAATCAAGGGTGTTGAAGAGCTTAACGGGGCGCAGGTAATGGCAACCGATTTACGCGCCTCGGCCAGCCTGATTCTGGCAGGACTGGTGGCCAAGGGAGAGACCGTGGTGGACCGTATTTACCATATCGACAGGGGCTATGATCACATCGAAGAAAAACTTGCCGGTCTGGGTGCCAGGATCCAGCGCGTTCCCGGTTGATAGATCATGTCCACAGAGTTAACCATTGCGCTTGCCAAGGGTAGAGTTCTAGATGAAACGCTGCCCCTGCTGGCGCGCGCTGGAATAGAACCCACTGATGACTTGTCCATTAGTCGCAAGCTGGTGTTCGCAACCAATCATGATCACATCAAGCTGGTGTTAATCCGCTCCGCGGATGTACCCACCTACGTTCAGTATGGTGCGGCTGATCTCGGTGTGGCGGGTAAGGACGTGCTCGCCGAGCATGGCGGCGAGGGTTTGTACGAGCGGGTCGATTTGAAAATTGCGCCCTGCAAGATGATGACCGCCGGTTATGCCGACAGACCATTGCCACGCACGCGTCTCAAGGTGGCGACCAAATACCCGCAAATTACCCGCCAGTTTTTTCTTGACCAGGGGCGGCAGGTCGAGGTGATCAAGCTTTACGGTTCAATGGAGCTGGCGCCGGTGGTCGGACTCGCTGATATTATCGTCGACCTGGTCGATACCGGTAATACCTTGAAGGCGAATGGTTTGACCCCACTCGAACATATCATGGATATCAGTTCACGCCTGATCATTAACCGGGCTTCGCTGAAGATGAAAAATCAGCCGATCAGGAATATTGTGGAAATTATCGAAGCGGCGGTGGAATAATTTGAACATCAACCGCCTTGACAGCAGTAATAGCGAGTTTCAACTTGAGCTCGGTAAACTTCTCGCCTGGGAATCAGTTTCCGACGATGCAGTCTTCACCACCGTTAACGAAATTTTACGCGCGGTTAAAAGTCATGGCGATAGCGCTTTGCTCGAGTACAGCCAACGTTTCGACGGACTTGACGCTGCCTCGGTGGCGGCACTGGAAATGCCAGCAGAGCGGTTGCAGCAGGCTTATCAGGATATACCCGCAGCGGAGCGTGATGCGCTTGAACAGGCGGCACAGAGAATTCGGGCATACGCCGAGCATCAGAAACTGGAGTCATGGGAATATACCGAGGCTGACGGTACGCTGCTCGGGCAGCAGATTACCCCTCTCGATCGAGTTGGACTTTACGTGCCCGGCGGCAAGGCGGCTTATCCTTCCTCGGTACTGATGAACGCAATCCCCGCGGTGGTTGCCGGGGTAGGCGAACTGATCATGGTGGTACCAACCCCGCAGGGGGTAGTCAATGAAATGGTACTGGCCGCAGCGCATATCGCCGGCGTCAACCGGGTATTTACGATTGGCGGAGCCCAGGCGGTGGCGGCACTCGCCTATGGCACCGCGACGGTACCGGCCGTCGACAAGATCGTCGGGCCCGGCAATATCTATGTCGCCACCGCGAAACGCATGGTGTTTGGGACGGTCGGCATAGACATGATAGCCGGTCCATCCGAGATACTGGTTATCTGCGATGGCAATACCGATCCGGACTGGATAGCGATGGATCTGTTTTCACAGGCCGAACATGACGAAGATGCCCAGGCCATTCTGCTGTCCCCGGACAGTGAATTTCTCGACCGGGTCGAGGCAAGTATCGAGCGTTTAATCGAGGAGATGCCGCGTAAACAGATTATCGATCAGTCGATGAGTGTCCGTGGTGCATTAATCAAGGTCGGGAATCTGGCCGAGGCGATAGATGTGGCCAATTACATCGCGCCGGAGCACCTCGAGCTGTCGGTCGAGAATGCGCAACAAGTGGCTAAATCGATCCGTCATGCCGGCGCGATTTTTCTGGGTCGTTATACCGCGGAAGCACTGGGTGACTATTGTGCCGGTCCGAATCATGTCTTGCCCACCTCACGCACGGCACGCTTCTCGTCACCACTCGGGGTTTACGATTTTCAAAAGCGCTCCAGCCTGATCGGATGTTCTGCCCAGGGTGCTGCCGAACTCGGTAAGATAGCCTCGACACTGGCACGCGGTGAGGGTCTGGTGGCGCACGCGCGCTCTGCTGAAAATCGTATCAAGTGAAGCCGCCCTAAGGCGGCTTCATCCCGGAAACTGCGCAGCAGTTATCCGGGATCTTTCAATAGTATTTCGATTTAGGGCCCTAAGGCGGCTTCATCCCGGAAAACGCGCCAGCGTTTACCGATACGTCGGACCGCCGGGATCTCTCAATAAAGTCACGATATAAGATCCCTGCCGAGCCGTGCAGGCTTGCGCACACTACTGCCCGGAATAAAATGCCCTGATAGTGAGTGGCTACCTCGGGAGTAAGTCCGCAAAAGTGTAGCGAGGCATGGATGCCGAGCTCCAAGAGATTCCATGGATGGACCAAACTGCGTTTTCTGCCGTTTGGGAGCGCCTTTTGCGGACTTACCCCCGACGTAGCCACCCACTATTAGGGGAAACCGGTGAAACTCCTCGCGCCGTAAAGGCCGGGTGCTGAAAAAGTATCGATTTTAACG
>JBATHL010000040.1:0-2071 GCA_049666745.1 Gammaproteobacteria bacterium | reverse complement strand
GCCTTATAACTGACAGGGGCGCCAGTCAGCCTGATCACATCACGCAATTCGGGGTTCAGCGACTCAAGGAAACTGCTCATCACAAGACAATACTAGCTACCCGAACGGTAAACAATTTCTCCTGAAGTCGATCGATGCAGGTTAGCTGGAGAGCCTTAATCGGGTCGAGGGTGTTGCATAAGAGTCGGTTTATACACAGAGGACTCTACTGGCCCGCGGAGTTGCTTTCGTTCCAGGAATAGAAGCTCTCGATTTCCGAGATTTGTACGCAAGCGGCCAACTTGCGCTCGACTAAAGCACGAGCCATAGATTGCGCCTCGGCGAGATCGCTAATAGTCGTAACAACAGCAATGTATTTCATAGGTTCTGCAAACGTGTCTTGAGCTAGATCGCCGGTGCAGCGATTTCCTAGGCATCCTGATCATCCAAACCGAGACGACTGTGCCACTCGGCGATTGATTCGTCCGGATAGCCATCAAATACCTTATCGTTTTCCCCTTGTCGAAGCTCAACCCATGACGCCTTCGAGCCAATCATGAGGTGCGTATGCTGAGGAGCCACAGGCAGATTCGTATCTATTGCCGACGCGAAAGGATGGATTAGCTCAGGCCAGCGCGGATCCCAGACCCATAGTGCGCTGCCACAAACGCGGCAAAAATTTCGCCGCGCCGAGCTTTCCCTCATTGCTCCAGAATCCCGGTCCGGAATCTTGGCACGGTACGCCGAAATATTTTCCCGGCCATGAACCTGAAGCGTCGAATTATCCGCCCCCAGGTTTATTGCGTAACCACCGCCACCAGCGGTCTTCCGGCAAATGGAGCAATAACAAAAGTTATATGGGTATGGATGCGCTGAACGAAGCGTAAAGCGCACTCCGCCACAGTGACACGATCCCTCGAGGTTCATCTTTAGTCTCAGCCCTAGGACGCCTAAGCGGTCGTTGGTTCATTTTACGCCAGATTGCGTGCTTCTGGCCCAAAGAAGTCGCTCAATCGTCAGCCTCAAAGGTCTGCTATAAAGTATACGAACGAGATGTGAACCTGGGTGGCCGATAATCAGGGACTGTTACTCGTCACGCGCATCGCTATTCAGAAAAGCCTGGAGCCCATGTCGGGGAACACTATGAAATCACAATTGTCGCTAATCCTGGCAATCACGATGTACTTTCCGGCGACCGTCATGTCTGACGCTGACCAGAGACCGCTTCGGCCGGTACACACTTACTCCATAGTCGCCAGAGATGCCGTAACGGGCCAGCTTGGTGCCGCCGTCCAGTCACACTGGTTTTCGGTTGGATCCGACGTGATCTGGGCGGAACCCGGCATCGGTGCGGTCGCAACACAGTCATTTATCGACCCTAGCTACGGGCCCCTGGGGCTCCAACTGATGCGTTCAGGCAAAAATGCGGATCAGGCATTGCGGGCGCTGATAGCAGTGGATGAACACCGGGACGTTCGGCAGGTCGGCATGGTTGATAATAAGGGGGTGACCGCGAATCACACTGGCGAAAACGCAATTATCGAGCATTGTGATCTGATGGGTGCGGGATTCAGCGTCCAGGCGAATCTGATGTGGAAGCCCACAGTTTGTGCGGCGATGGTCGCAGCCTACGAGAGTACCGACGGTGACCTGGCTGCAAAAATGATGGCAGCACTGGATGCCGCTGAGGGCGAAGGTGGCGACATTCGCGGTCGGCAGTCCGCCGCGTTGTTGGTCGTTACCGGAGATGCCCGTGAACCGGCGTGGGGCGGCCGGGTCTTCGACTTGCGTGTCGAAGATCATGAGGCGCCACTTGCTGAACTTCGCCGACTCCTTGTAACGGCCCGTGCTTATAAGCTGATGAGCGAAGGCGATGAGCACATGACCGACGGCGAGGTCGAAAAAGCGATTGTCGCCTACCGCAGTGCTGAAGCATTGGCGCCCGATAACCACGAGATGATTTTCTGGCATGCTGCGACGCTGGCCGCCGATGGCCGCGTCGAAGAGGCATTGCCCTTGTTCGCGAAAGCATTCGACCTTTGGCCACTTTGGCGAGAGCTTGTCCAACGTTTGCCGGAGGCGGGGCTGCTTC
>JBATHL010000039.1:0-10434 GCA_049666745.1 Gammaproteobacteria bacterium | reverse complement strand
GGTGCAGGGTATGCCCGCCTGTTTGGCGTAGTCCGCTACCCACAAGGTGCGCGAAATGCCACCCATGTAGCAGATATCAGGCTGTACGATATCGACCACGTGATTGTCGATCATCTGTTTCCAGACGGTCATGTTGTTATCCTGTTCGCCGCCGGTCACATCGATATCCAGTGCTGCGGACACCTCGCGCGTCCATTCGAGTTCCCAGTAAGGGCAGGGTTCTTCGTAGTGACTGATGCCGTAGTCAGCCAGCATATGCCCGACCTCGATGGCCTTTTTCGGGGTATAGCCGCTGTTTGCATCTACCATTAACGTGACTTCGTCGCCGAGCGTGGTACGCATGGTTTTAACGATCTCTTCGCTTCTGCCGGGCCATTCATCGACATCATGTCCACATTCACTGGCAATGCGGAATTTGAATGAGTGGTAGCCGAAATCCTCGCGTAAGGCGAGCATTCGCTCCGCTTCCTGCTGCGGGGTAATATCCCGTTTCATACTCGAGGCATAAACCGGGAATTCAGAGCACTTGCCGCCCAGCAACTGGTGTACGCTTTTGCCGGCGCGCCTGGCGCGTATATCCCATAACGCGGTATCGACGCCACAAAGCGCCCGGTACAGGTAGGTACCCTGAAACTTGTGCTCGCGATCGAGCACGATGGCGGTGACGGCGTCGATATCCGTCGCATCCATGCCAAGGATATGGCAGGCGATCTGACGGTGGACTACTTCGGCGGTTATATCAGCGTTGTAGGGCGATACCTGTCCCCAGCCTTCGTCACCATCGTCGGTGCGCAGGCGCACCAGGGCCACGTATTCGGTGGCAAAGGTTTCGACGCTGGTTATGATCACAGGAACAGAGTCCTACAATCCGTCGAGCGCCTGCTTCAGGTCGGCGATCAAATCTTCAGCCGATTCCAGGCCCGCCGACAAACGCACCAACCCATCGGTGATACCGGCAGCGAGACGTTCTTCTTTGGGCATGTCCGCGTGCGTCATGGTGACCGAATGCGTGACCAGTGATTCTACCGAGCCCAGGTTTTCCGCGAGACTCCACAGTTGCAGGCTATCCATCAGCTTCTTACCGGATTCGACACCGCCGTGAACCTCGAACCAGAGCATCGAGCCATGACCGCTGGCCTGTCGGTCAGCGAGTTCCTTTTGCGGGAACGATTCCAGCCCCGGATAGCAGACGCGGTCGACATTCGGATGGGTTTCGAGGAACTGGGCGATCTTGAGAGCATTGGCCGACTGGGCCTCGAGCCGGGTGCTCATGGTCTTGATACCCTGCAATGTATAAAACGCAACCATCGGTGTCATATTGCTGCCGAGGCAGTTTCTGACAAACATAATCTGTTCGAGATGCTCTTTTTTCGCGGCGGTAATGGATCCGCCCACACTGATGTTATGTCCTTCCATGAACTTTGTGGTGCTGTGCAGGGTGATATCGGCGCCGAGTTCCAGCGGTCGCTGGAAATAGGGAGTCAGGAAAGTATTGTCGACCACGTGCGGGATCTCGTTTGCCTGCGCGACTTCAGAGATGGCGGCGATGTCGGTCAACTTGAGCGTCGGGTTGGCGGGTGATTCGGTGAAAATCAATTTGGTGTTTTCACGGATGGCACTTTTGACATTTTCCGGATCGGAGGTATCGACAAAACTGCATTCCAGTCCCCATCGATTCAATACTTTGGTCGATATGCGGTGGGTGCCTCCGTAAACGACATCCGAAAGAATCGCGTGCTTACCGGTACCGGTGAGGGCCATGATAGTGCAACTGGTGGCGGCCATGCCTGTCGCGAAACAGAGGCTGCCGGCACCACCTTCGAGGGCGGTGATACGATTTTCCAGTGCGGTGACTGTCGGATTACCCGAGCGACTGTAGGAGTAACCTTTTTCCAGGTATTGATCGACCGACTCCTGTACGTAGGTTGTGGTCTGGTAGATCGGGGTCAGAATCGCACCGGTAACTGGATCCGGGCTCACGCCCGCATGTACTTCGCGTGTCTTGAAATGTTGGTTGTCGTCGTCGCTCATGGAAGTCCCCAGTTGGTGGAATGCAAAAGACGGCAATTCTAGCATTAGTAAGACAAATTAAAAAAGCACATTCACTAGTGCTGGCGTGGCCACGGTCAATCTTGCAAAATGCACTGTTATGAAGGTTACCAGTTACCCACAGCATGCCCATTCTGCCTGCCCGCACGATTGCCCGAGTACCTGCGCGCTCGAGGTAGAACTGCTCGATGCTAATACCATGGGCCGGGTAACCGGCGCGCAGGCCAATGACTACACCGCCGGGGTCGTCGTTATCGAGAGTATCTGTCCTGGTAATGCTTTCATCGAGGGCCTGGGCGTCAACGCGCTGGTATCGGCGGAGCCCGGCCTGCTTAATGGTGGGGCGATGTATCACGATACCGCGGTATGGCTTAAAGCAGCAGGAAAATCGTCATGAATGAGCACGAAAAATTAAATTACGTCGAATTCCCGGCACGGGATTTGCCGGGCACCCAGGCTTTTTTCGGCAGGGCTTTTAACTGGACGTTCGAAGATTTCGGGCCTGACTACTGTGCTTTTTCGGGTCAGGGTCTCGATGGGGGTTTTTATCGTTCGGAGCTCTATTCGAGCACCCAAAGTGGTGGCGCGCTGCTGGTATTTTACAGTGATGACCTGGAAGCTACTCTGGCAAAGATTACCGAGGCCGGAGGACGTATCGAAAAGCCGGTTTTTGCGTTTCCCGGTGGCCGCCGCTTTCACTTCAGCGAACCCAGTGGAAACGAGTTTGCAGTATGGTCCGACCAGCCAGAGAAGTAGCTTGAACGATCAGCCAAAGCTGGTTGTCATAGACAGGTTCATCCTTGATGGTATGGGTGATTAGCAATGCAGAAAGCACAGCAGGTACTGGATAAGCAGGTAGCAGCTAGCCGGACCAGCTTGCCCGATTTCAACTTGTTGCGACGGGACGCCCAAGGACTGGCCGCGCAAATCAGCATAGGTCGTTCAGCTTTTCTCGATACCTACGGGGTTCGATCCGAGCTGGAATACAAGCAACAGGCGATGCGCGACGGACAGATAATGTATCACGCGCACATCGGCATGAACGATATTGAATCTACCGCGGCGGCTGTTCTCAAAATTCACCAACAATTGACAGCGCGGGGATTTTGCCTGGATCGCGCCGGATTTGCGCTCGATCGGCGTATGGGTTTGCCGCCAGAGAAGCGTGCTGCGGCGGCGGCAGAAACCGGACCGATGCTGGAGCAGCAGGAAGACTGGAGTGCCCTGGCGCAAGCGGCACCAATCCAGCCGCATCTTGGAGACTTCATGATTGGTCAACCGGCATCAGTGGCAAATACGGTCCAGGCCCTGCGTATCGGCTGCACTACGATTGGTAATCTATCCCAGTTCTTTACCTTCGAAGCACCCGGCTGGAGCGACGCCGGGGTCACCGCGGCTGAAACTTACCAGGCAATGGCTCTACTGGCCGAATTTCGTGACCAGGGGGTTATGCTGCATTCCTACCTTGAGGATGGCTTCGGTGCGTTGTTCCAGCATTGTTCCAGCGTCGCAGCCTGGGCGATGCTGGAGCGATACATCGTCGAAGAACTTATCGGCGCCCGTCTGGCGCATTGCATCGGCGGATTGACAACGGATCCGATTAAGCGCGCCGGCTGGGTTCTGGCACTGCACGAAATCCATCAGCGGGAGCAGGTTGGCTCGATGATTTATGGCGATACTATCTCCTTTGGCCTTGAATTCGAGAAGAACCGTGCCGTTACTGCCGAATACCTGATGTGGGATATTCTGATTCAATTGCGCGCACCGAGCGGCCACGCCGTGCTGCCGTTACCGGTGACCGAGGCTATGCGAATCCCGTCAGCCGATGAAATTATCGAAGCACAGTTGTTTGGACGACAGGTTGAAGCGAGCGCGCGCAGGTTGTACCCGCATGTTGATTTTTCAGCGGCCGAAGCCTTTGCTGAAACCGTTTGTCGACAGGGCAGGCAGATTTATGACAATGCCCTGGCGGGTTTAGCCGACATGGATGTCGATACCGGCAATCCCTTGCAAATGCTTTTTGTGTTGAAAAAATTGGGCCCGCAGCAATTCGAACGATTATTTGCCGCTGGGCTGGATGAAGCGCAATTCCCGCCTACGGATATGTTTGCCATGACGCAGAACGTTGTCGACGAGCATAGGCCTATGTTTACCGATGAGAGTTTCCGTGCCCGGGTCAAGGGTAAAAGATTCCTGGTGGCATCGAGCGACGTTCATGAGCACGGGGCCGGCGCGTTGGCCCAACTGCTAAGCGAGGCAGACGCCAGTGTTGTTTATCTCGGTGCCGAGCAGAACCCGGCCGACCTGATCGCAGCCTTGCAGGCTAACCCGGTCGATGCATTGCTGTTAAGCACACATAATGGCATGGCGCTCGACTATGCTAATCAGCTCAAACAGCTACTCGATGCTGCATCGCTATCGCTGCCGGTCATTATGGGTGGTGTGTTAAATCAGAAGGTAGCGGACCAGACCCTGCCGGTTCCGGTTATCGACGAGCTGAAGGCCCTTGGTATGCATCCCGCGATCAGTCTGCCTGGACTTGCCCGATTGCTACCTGGTAATACCTAGATCTGGTACAGGGCTAATTATAGGGGTCTGGTGCTCGCCAGCTAAAGGTTTTTGCGGCTGCTTTTACGGTGGTTTTCTGCCGGCCGAATCGAGCAAACAGCGCGGTCGGGGAGTTCTCGGGTCCACCGAGTGCCTGATAAATACCGATCTCCGAATCCGCGGTCTTCTCGCCGCCGACGAAAACCGCATTAGTGGATTCGCACAAAGCCGCCAGGCATCGGTAGTAATGTGCTCGCTGCTCGACCAGAAAACGACGACTCTGCGCGAACGCGTCTTCGTCGTCACTGCTCATGGTGACTCGATTATGCGGATCGACCCCATAGGGGTTGAGATGGCCATAGACCAGGATCTGACCGTTAATATTCCCGTGTTGGCTGAAATGCTGTTCAACGCTGTTGACGTAGTCACAATTGATTTGCCACATTTGCTCAACGCTGGCCGCGACATCATCCGCCGGCATCCTGATATTTGCGTCGGAATGATTTTTATACACAAACCGCCCTGTAGGTGCCTGCGTGCGGGCAGCATAGGGAATTGCTTCACGTACCGCGCGCATTTCCTCCGGATCGCTGAAAACCTCGGCATAATCAAGTTCGATTCCGGCAATGGTAAATTCCTGTGCCTGCTGATCATCTGCGAGGCCGACTAAAAACTCGTCGCTGGACAGGTCACTGAATCCGTTGACGAATACCAGGCCATCCACTCCTGCCGCGACACATTTTTGCTCCAGTTCGGTCGCACGTTTATGGACCGGGCTGGCAGAGGCGTCCTTTAGTAACGGTTGCATCGAGCTGCGGCTGACATGTTCGATACCGAGAATCAGGCCGCAAGCTTCGGCCTGCGAGGCAACCTGGTCGGTATTCAGGCTTAAATAGCTGTAAGGCGATAAATGCTCGAGTAATTTCGCGAGACGCCGTGGCTGACCCGATACCGGCAGTGCAAACGCGATTTCGTTTGCCGGAAATCGGTAATAGTTACAGCGTAACGCGGTTACGATACCGCTCCAGCCATAGGTGCCGGCATAGCCCTGCAAGGCATCACCTTCGACGCTGATCAATTTGTCACCATCGTAAAGCGAAATTTCAATCACGCTGTCACTAAAATACCTGCGCTGAGGGCCCATCCCCCCGGTCATGAAAGTAGCGCCTACGGCCGCATACATGTAGCTGGTCAAATCGGCCCCGGGAACCTTGTAGTTATGTCCCAGTTCCCGTGCCAGGGCCTGGTTCAACTGGTCCAGCGTGACGGCACTGCCGGCACTGATCTGATGATGCTCGCGATCGATCACTATTTCATCCTGGGCAATTTCGGTCAGTTTCGGTTGCGCGGCAAAGCTCAGGCGGGGGGTTACCGGGGGATCAAATCTGAGGCCTACTATCGTGCCCGACGGCCTGGTTTCAGTCTGGAAAATACCTCCCCCGCAGGAGGTGGCGGACATGGGGAGCAGGTACAATTCAGGCCCATGCAGGTCGCGCAACTGATCAACTGCTGCGATTAAATTGCCCTTGAGCGGATAAGCGATATCAAATTCGACCCGGTTGTTTTCACCATCCAGCACCTGTTCGATGGGCTTACCCAGAATCTGTGGCATCGGTTTTCTTACGCCGCCTTTCTGGCTTCGAGGGCTGCTACCAGGTTTTTCTCCAGCAGGTCGAGTACAAGCTGGTCGGTGATTGCACCACCCGACGCAGAAGTCAGGTAGAAAATATCATTGATTTTTTCCCCCAGGGTGGAAATCTTTGCGTGCGTGATGTTGATGTCCAGTTGCGCGATAACATTTGCGATAACCGATAATAGCCCGGGCATGTCGAGCGCACTGATTTCCATCATCGTGCGACTGTTCAAATAATCTTGCTCGAACTGCACCACGGTCGGATGATCAAAGGACTTAAGTTGCCGCGGTTTACGGGTGTTGTACTGGCCAACATAAATGGAATCCGATTTGAGGGCCTGCAGCAGCCTGGTTTCGATTTGCTCGATCATCCGCGGGTCGGTAACTGCCTGACTGTTTAAATCCTGGATAGTAAAGGTATCCATGATCTTGTTATCCCGGGTGGTAAAGATCTCGGCGTTCAAAATGCTCAGGCCGAGCGATCCCAGGGTGCCGGTTACCTGTGAAAACGCGTGTGCAACTTCGTTGCCGTAAACGAAAACCTTGGTGTTTCCGGTGTAGGTAGACTGTCGAATGCTAACCAGCCTTGGCTGGTCTGGATGACTCAGGATGGTATTGACATGCCATTTTATTTCGCGGGGATGGTGGCGCAGGAAGTAATTTCCGGGCACCCGATCACAAACGGAATTGATTTGCTCGACACTGAAGGGCAGGTCGGACATTTCCTCCAGGGCCGCGTCACGGTTTTCCTGGATGATTTCGTCGATGTCCGGCGCATTGTCGACGCCGCGCCTGATTACACTCTTGGTCGCTCGATACAACTGCTGCAGCAGGGCATCCTTCCAGTTGTTCCACAGCTTCGGATTAGTGCTGCGTATATCGGCGACGGTCAGCAGGTAGAGGTAATTAAGCATGTTCATACTGCCAACCTGTTGGGCGAAATCACGCACTACGTCGGGGTCGCTGATATCCTTACGCTGCGCGGTCACCGACATCAGCAGATGATCGCGCACCAATTGCGATACGACCCGGGTTTCCTTACGATTCAATTTGTGTTGCACGCAAAACCGGGTTGCCTCTTCAGCGCCCAGCAACGAATGGTCACCGCCACGTCCCTTGGCGATATCATGAAATAAAGCAGCCAGGTAAAGCAGGCAGGGATTTTCCAGTTTGCTGTATACCAGGTTGCAGAATGGAAACTCATCCTCGTGTTTTTGCAGCGCGAACCTGCGCAGGTTGCGGATCACGAAAATAGTGTGCTGGTCCACTGTGTATGCGTGAAACAAATCGTATTGCATGCGCCCGGTAATTTTCGCGAATGCCGGAATATATGCCGCCAGAAATCCGTAGGAGTTCATGCGACGCATTTGATGGGTCATACCGTTCGGCGCGCTCATTAGCTGCATGAATAAATGGTTGACGGTTTCGTCGGCACGAAAATCATCATCCACCAGGTATAGGTGTTCCCGCACCAGGCGAATGGTTGCGGCGGTTACCCCCGCGCATTGCTCATTAAGCGAAATCAGCACAAACAGTTCGATCAGGGCCGGGGGATGCTGTTTGAATACATCGGGGTGGGCAAGCTCGATAAAGTTGTTGCGCAGATTGAAGCGCTCGTTTATCTGCTTAAGCTTTCTTTGTGAGGCGGTCAGCAGGATTTCTTCTTTGAAAATCTGCAACAACATTTCACTCAAACGCTCAAGTTCCATGATCGTTCGATAGTACTGCTGCATGAACTGCTCGATGGCAAGGTTATGTTCGCCTGACTGGAAACCGAATTCCTCGGCAATTTTCTTCTGGTAGTCAAATAACAGGCGATCTTCCCTGCGGCCTGCCAGGCGATGCAGTGCGAAGCGTACCCGCCACAGATGTTGCTGGCCAGTATCGAGTAATTCGAATTCCGTTTCGGTGAGAAATCCATGTGCTACCAGTTGCTTGAACGAGCTTGCGCCAAAATGGCGCTTTGCCACCCAGCCGATAATCTGGATATCGCGTAATCCGCCGGGGCCTTCTTTAATGTTTGGCTCGAGATTGTAAGCGGTGTCATTGAAGCGCAGGTGGCGGTTGTGTTGTTCCTCCAGTTTGGCTTCAAAAAACTTGCGTGATGACCATATCTTGTTCGGTGCAATCGCCAACTGGTATTTTTCATAGAGTTTTGCGCTGCCATAGATCAAGCGTGACTCGATCATGGTAGTCATCACGGTGACGTCGGACTTGCCTTCGCGAACACAATCCCTGATCGTGCGTACGCTATGTCCAACCTCGAGGCCGATATCCCACAGGAAGGTCAGAAATAATGAAAGCTGCTGCTGCTGTGTCTTGTCAGCCTTTTTCTCCAACAGGACCATCAGGTCAATATCCGAACCCGGTAACAGTTCCGACCTGCCGTAGCCACCGACTGCAACCAGGCAAAAACCAGGCTTGCCGGGTTCGCCGATAAAATGCCGGAAGCAGAACTCGAGTACTCTATCGATAAGTTTCGAAGTATCGTGAATCAGCTTTTCGGCGGCGATACCCTGATCGAAATCGCGATAAATTTGCTCTCGCGCCGAGCTCAAACCGGCCGCGAGTGGTTTCGCATGCAGTATTTCGCCCTCCAGGGCCTGCTGCAGAAACGGGTCGATAAAATCACTCACTAATTCAGAATCCAAATTCAGGGTGTAAAGTTAAAACTTCGAATCCGGTTTCGGTAACCAGGTTGGTGTGTTCCCACTGCGCTGACAGGCTGTGATCCTTGGTAACCACGGTCCAGTCATCGGGCAGCAGCTTTACAAAACGCTTGCCAAGATTAATCATCGGTTCCACGGTGAAAGTCATCCCCGGCTCGAGCATCAGCCCCGTATCCGGTTTTCCGTAATGCAGCACCTGCGGATCCTCATGAAATACCTTGCCGATACCATGACCACAATATTCACGCACTATGCTGCATTTATTCTTTTCAGCATGCTGCTGGATGGCATGGCCGATATCGCCCAGGCGGATGCCGGGTTTGATCATTTCGATACCGATTTTCATGCATTCATAAGCGATGCGCGAAATTCGTTTCCCTTGCACGGTCGGTTTGCCGACCATGAACATGCGGCTGGTATCGCCATGGTAATCGTCCTTGATCACGGTAATGTCGATATTAATAATATCGCCATTCTTTAGCTTCTTGTCTGCCGGAATGCCGTGGCAGACCACATGATTGACCGAAGTGCAAATTGAACGCGGAAAGCCACGGTAATTCAGCGGCGCTGGCACCACCTGCTGCTGGGTTACCATGAATTCGTGACATATGTCGTTCAGTTGCTGGGTCGTGACTCCCGGTTCCACATGGGGTTCAATCATGCGCAATACATCGGCAGCAAGCCGCCCGGCAACGCGCATTTTTTCTATTTCTTCGCTTGATTTGATCGTAACACCCATAAAAACATGGCTAGCTGGTTGTTGAGGATACGGGATTATGGTATAAAGCGCGCGCCTTCGGCAACTGCCGGGGTAAATTAATCAAAACACCGGTTAAACTGGTGTTTTAACGACACACACATGCCGCAACGCGTTTATGGGTGCCTGCATTTACCAGAGAGCAGGTCGTAAACGTCGGGTATGTGGAGGCTTAACCCGGGATAGTTGTAATAGGGCTATCCGACAGACATCTGGAGATACTATGTCTAACGTCACTATGCGTGAAATGTTGGAAGCGGGCGTTCATTTCGGCCATCAGACCCGCTTCTGGAATCCCAAAATGGCTCCCTTTATTTTCGGCGAGCGTAACAAGATTCATATAATTAATCTCGAGCAAACCATGCCGCTGTGCAAGGATGCGGTTAATTATCTTGGCAAGGTTGCCTCCAAAAAAGGCAGAATCATGTTTGTCGGCACCAAGCGTGCTGCCAGCGATGCGATAAAGGAAGAAGCCCTGCGTTGTGGTATGCCTTTCGTCAACCACCGCTGGTTAGGCGGCATGTTGACCAACTTCAGGACCGTGCGCGCGTCGATCAAGCGTCTCAAGGAACTCGAAGACATGGCGGCCAGTAACAACTACGAAAAGATCAGCAAAAAGGAAATTCTGCAACTATCCCGCGAGCAGGAAAAACTCGAAAAGACGCTTGGCGGCATCAAGGAGATGGGAGGTTTGCCGGATGTATTGTTTGTTATCGATGTCGGTTATGAAAAAATCGCCGTACAGGAAGCTGCCAAGTTGGGAATCCCTGTCGTCGGCA
>JBATHL010000038.1:0-7939 GCA_049666745.1 Gammaproteobacteria bacterium | reverse complement strand
GTTTCGGTTTCTTGTCCGCGCCGGAAGACAGGGACTCGGAATGTGCGGCAACCGTGCAGGGAACTAAAACCAGGTTGACGACCAGCAGGCCGGTGACAGCCTTCGAAACGGTAAATTTCAATCCTTGTTCTAACATTTTCAGGTCTCCCGGATTGGAAAGTAACCCGAATATACTATTTCCAACGTCGAGATAAAGCAACGGTAGGGCCCGAGCGACTTTCCGGAAAGGTGAATTAAGTTGACAGTTAATTTTGCACCGGCGGTGGCTTTAGTTAATTCGTTTGCCGTTGTTTTTATATCAAAATATGAGGACAATGGATCGAGTGACTGAATCAGAATAAGTTTTTAATAATTGGCATTCTATTGGTCGACAACGGATCGAAGAACTGATTATAAATAAGGATTAGCTAAAAGGCGGGACAGGGTGCGCTGGTTTGCTGGTCGGGAGATAAGAAAAATGAGCAAGGCAGAAAAGACCATTCGTGACCTGTTGGCACTGACCGACATCGAAATCAACGGCAACAGCCCTAGTGATATCCAGGTACACGACCCGGAATTTTACCAGCGTGTACTCTCCTCTGGTCCGCTTGGACTGGGCGAGGCCTACATGGACGGCCTGTGGGACTGCGAGGCGCTGGATGATCTCATCTACCAGTTGTTGCGTGCCGATCTTGAACACCGCATTTCACCACTGAAACTGCTGCTGCCGGTGATGCGGTCAAAAATCATCAACCTGCAGAGCCGGCGCAGGGCTTTTCATATCGGCGAGCACCACTATGACATCGGTAACGATCTGTTCAAGCTGATGCTCGATCCGCGCATGACCTATACCTGCGGCTATTGGAAAGAGGCCGACAATCTCGCCGACGCCCAGGAAGCCAAGCTTGACCTGGTCTGCAGAAAGGTCGGCCTGCAGCCAGGCATGCGAGTACTGGATATCGGTTGCGGCTTTGGCAGTTTTGCCGGTTATGCCGTCGAACACTATGGCGTTGAAGTTGTCGGTGTCACCATTTCACGTGAACAGATTAAGCTTGGCCAGGAGCTCCACCCGGACCCGGCTGTTGACCTGCGATTCCAGGACTACCGTGATATAACCGAAAAGTTTGACCGTATTATTTCCATCGGCATGTTCGAGGCCGTCGGGCCAAAGAACTACCGCACTTTCATGAAAGTAGTCGAGCGCTGTCTCAACGATGACGGCCTGTTCCTGCTGCACACCATCGGTACCAATACGCGTGCACTGGCGGTTGATCCCTGGACCGACAAGTACATCTTCCCCGGAGGGGTTTTACCCGTCCTTCACCAGATTGATGCTGCCGCCGAAGGCATTTTTATCATGGAAGACCTGCACAATTTCGGCTCACACTACGACCCGACCCTGATGGCCTGGATGGCTAACGTGGATAAACACCGTGATGAAATCAGGGCGCTGGGCTACGATGAGCGCTTCTACCGCATGTGGCGCTATTTTCTGCTACCTGCTGCCGGCTCCGACCGCGCCAGGCGTAACCAGCTGTGGCAGATTGTCTACAGCAAGCGGGGACTCGACGGGGGCTACGATTCGATTCGCTAGCACAAAACAATAAAAATCAGTTTGGACCGTGCCCCGATTGAGTGGGTAAAGCAGACAAAATACATTCCTGCCGTGAGCTGAACGATAGGATCGAATTTATTCGACCAGTGGCGTTTCATCGCGAGCTATCATCCGCATACAGTCTCTCAAATTCGATGACTCAGCGGTAAAAACCGACCCTTAACAGGTCCTGAGTCTCCCATACTCCAGGTCGTTCCCGCACAACGAGGGTCCACACTGGTTATTCGTCGGCATCGAAAAATCAATTTCTTTAATCGAACTTGATAACTTGCAATTTCCTGATCTGGTCGCGCAGATGGCCGGGCGTAAAAGCGATGGCTGCCGGATCATTCTGTACCGCTCGTGTGCAGACTATGAGACTGCGCAGCAACACCGGCACGTAACGCAGCGTTAAACCCGATTGGGAAACCGCGGTTAAACAAATTTTTTCGGTGATCAGTTCTTCGGGCAGGCTGGCAATGATACGGCTATCGATCTTGTGAATCATTCGATTGAGAAACTCGTCATCCCAGAATATCGCCCACGCGCGGAAATAAATATGCGCGTAATGGCGTTTTCTCTTTACGGGGTCGAGCTCGAGGCGTTTCAACGCTTCTCTCGGTAGGTGACTTTCCAGGTAACCGGGTTTATGCCGGTTGCGCATTAGTTGCCATTGCCGCCTCGACTCGCCAATGGAGTAAAGGTTTTCAGCCAGCTCAAAAATCTCACTTGTCATGGTGTAACCGGGCAATTTGTCCACCTCATCAAGGCTGCTGGCGACGACTATCTGGGCCACCTGCTTGATCGAGACATCGCCCTTTCTGCACAAATCTGACAAATCGAATGCTTCACCGGTTTTGACGTACTCGGCCAGCAAGCTCGCGTCCAACATCGATGGCGGCAGGTTTCGTATTTCAACGGCCAGAATTCTGGCATTGTCATTATTCATATCCGAATTCTTTAGCGTGACAGCAGAATGGTTTCAAACCAGGTTCACCGGTTTAGCCCGGCCCGTATTAAGTCATTTGTAGCTAACCCTGGCACTTTTCTACAATAGAAATATGAATCCAGGTCCTTTGTAAATATTGTCAGGCGACCGTTTGTGGCCGAAGATTGTCTCCCGGTTCAGCCGGTTGAGGGCCTCCTTTGGTAAAACAGGCCCTTAGGACTAAAATACCTGAAGTCGAGACCGATCCCAAGCAGTCTTCAATGTATGACCCAGATCACGATAATCAACAGTTGTTCGGTGAAAAAATATTGTATCGATACGGAGAGCCGTGATGAATGAGAAAGTCGAACGTTTGCAAGTACTTACGCAAGAACAACGAGAGTTAATAACGAAGTTGGAAAAAGAGAACCAGCATTTAAAAACACTGACACAAAATTTAAATGATCGAATCCGGGAATTAGAACAGCAATGCATAGTGATTGATAGAGAGCTGGCCGAGATACCAATAGGCTTTGATTTAATCCCGGAGGATGACCTGAAAAAATATTAGCCCTGGTATGTAATTGTGCATCTAATATCTGAGGGGTCGCTGACAATCATTTGTCGCCGACCCTTTAAGCTTACGCGTGATCCGATTGTTGCCAGCCTGCGTATAAATATTTAAGGATGACCCATCTCTCGGCAGGGATGCCTTTTTACTTGCAGGCGAATGTTTCGCAGAAGGCGTCCACCACTAAACTGGCGGTGGCCAGATACGAGTCTGTTGGATTGTCATTGACCTATTTTGAAAAACCAGCCTTATCCCGGGATTGCTTCTGGCCGTATGCCGCCATCGGTGAGAAGTTTGCCAGTGTCGATTCCGGACACTTTTTCTGCTATCGCTATCGCAGCACACAACCGGCAGCTTTGCAGGGTGATTAATTTTTGGAATCATACGGTTATAAGCATTGACCTGCACCCCCCCAGCCGCTAGAATTCGCCCCCTTTTTCAGTATTGCTTCGGAGTAACACATGTACGCTGTCATCGCCACAGGCGGAAAACAGTATAAGGTAACCAAGGGTGAAACCCTGCGCGTAGAAAAGCTGGCTGGCGACGAAGGTTCCACCGTCAAGCTCGATAACGTGCTGATGGTTGCTGACGGAGACAAGGTCTCAGTGGGAACCCCGATGCTCGACAAGGCAAGCGTGACCGCAAAAATCATGGCCCATGGTCGTGGTAAAAAGGTGGAAATCATTAAATTCCGCCGGCGCAAGCATTCACGTAGCCAGGCAGGTCACCGCCAGAGCTATACTGAAATCGAAGTTACCGATATCAAGGCATAGGTTCTGAACAATGGCACATAAGAAAGCGGCGGGCAGTACCCGCAACGGACGCGATTCCGAATCCAAACTTTTAGGCGTGAAGAAATTTGGCGGTCAGGTGGTAATTCCGGGAAATATCCTGGTACGTCAACGCGGCACCAAGTTTCATCCCGGCGACAATGTCGGCTGTGGCAAGGACCACACCCTGTACGCCAAAGCTGAAGGCAAGGTCGAATTCAAGGTCAGGGGACGTCACAACCGCACCTTTGTGAATGTTGTAAACTGATACAGGTTGCTACTTAAACCGAATTCATAAAGCCTCGCTAGCGCGGGGCTTTTTTATTTTCCGATGGTATTATTCTGCGATGAAATTTATCGATGAAGCCAATATATTTGTAAAGGCCGGCAATGGCGGTAACGGTATCGTCAGCTTCCGTCGCGAAAAGTATATTCCGATGGGTGGCCCCGATGGTGGCGATGGCGGCGATGGTGGCTCGGTATATGTGATCGGTTCCACTGATTTGAATACCCTGTCCGATTTTCGCCACACGCGCCGTTTCGTCGCCCAGCGGGGTGCGAACGGACAGGGTAAAAACTGTACCGGCGCAAAGGGTGAGGATATTGTTATCGAAGTGCCGCTGGGTACCGTCATAACGACCCTGGATCAGGGTGAACAAATCGCCGATGTAGCCTCGCCGGAGGAGCCTGTCCTGATTGCGCGGGGTGGGTTTCACGGCCTGGGTAATACGCGCTATAAGAGCTCGACTAACCGGGCGCCGCGGCAATGTAGTAAAGGCAGTGCCGGTGAACAGTTTGATCTCAAGCTCGAGCTCAAGGTCATCGCAGATGTCGGTTTGCTGGGCATGCCCAATGCCGGCAAATCAACCTTTATTCGTTCGGTTTCGGCCGCGCGCCCCAAGGTGGCCGATTATCCTTTCACTACCTTGCACCCGAATCTTGGCGTGGTTAGTGTTAGCAAGCATCGAAGTTTTGTGGTTGCGGACATCCCGGGTTTGATCGAAGGTGCTGCCGACGGGGTCGGGCTGGGCATTCAGTTTCTGAAGCACTTGCAACGCACCCGGTTGCTGCTGCATATAGTCGATGTCATGCCCGACGCCAGTGCGGATAGCGCGGTCGAATCGGCCGTCAAGATACTGCGCGAGCTGGAGCGCTATGATGAAGCGCTTTATCGCAAGCCGCGCTGGCTGATACTGAACAAACTTGACCTGGTGCCGGACGACGAGCGCCAGGACCTGTGCGCTGAAATCACCGCTGGCCTTGAATGGCAGGGTCCGGTGTATGAAATCAGTGCCATCAGCGGGCAAGGCACCGAACATCTCTGCCATGACATCATGACCTACCTCGAAAGCGATGAAACTTTATAACAAGGTAGTCGTCAAGATCGGTTCTGCGCTGATCACCGCTGGCGGCAAGGGGCTGGATCGCGCCATGATTACCGCCTGGGCGGAGCAGATGGCTTATCTGCGGGAGCAGGGAGTCGATGTGGTACTGGTTTCATCGGGCTCGATCGCCGAGGGTATCACCAGGCTCGGTTTGAAATCTCGCCCGAGTAATATTTCAGAATTGCAGGCCACCGCGGCGGTCGGGCAAATGGGACTGGTGCAGGCCTACGAGGCATGCTTCCAGTCGCATGGGATTAACAGCGCGCAGATTCTGCTGACGCACGCGGATTTATCAAACCGACAGCGTTACCTGAACGCGCGCACCACGCTGCGTACTCTGCTCAAATTCGGTACCGTGCCGGTGGTCAATGAAAATGACAGTGTCTCCAACGAGGAAATTCGTTTCGGCGATAACGATACGCTGGGTGCACTGGTAGCCAACCTGGTCGAAGCCGATTTACTGATTATTCTGACCGATCAACAAGGTTTGTTTGATTCCAATCCAACCGACAATCCGGACGCGAAACTGATTGAGCGAGCCGATGCGCGCGATCCCAAACTGGTTGATTACGCGGGTCCAAGCAGCGGTCATCTCGGCCGTGGTGGCATGCAGACCAAGGTTAGTGCGGCCCAGTTGGCGATGCGATCGGGCACGCACACTGTCATCTGTTCCGGCAAGACGAAAAACGTGATTACCCGAATTGTACAAGGCGAAGCCCTTGGTAGTTTTCTGGAAGCGAGCGAGGGCCATCTGGCGGCACGCAAGCAATGGCTCGCCGGACACATGCGTTGCGCCGGTGAGTTGCGCCTCGATGAAGGTGCGGTTGACGTGCTGGTCAATAAAAATGCGAGCCTGCTGCCGATTGGCGTCAAGGCGGTCAGTGGTGTATTCAATCGCGGCGAAGTAGTCGCCTGTCTTGCCCCGGGTGGTACCGAAATTGCTCGTGGACTGGTCAACTACCCGTCGGATGAATGTAAGCAAATCATCGGCAAAGCGAGCAAGGAAATTCCGAAAATCCTCGGTTACCAGGATGATCCGGAGCTGATAAATCGCGAAAACCTGATTTTAATGAAGACCTAGACCATGAATAAAAAAGTTATCGCCTTTGGCGCAAGCAATAGCAGTCGTTCGATCAATAAAAAACTGGTGACCTATGCCAGTGGATTGCTGGATGGTGTGGATGTTGAAATTCTCGATCTTAACGATTACGAATTGCCATTGTTCAGCGTCGATCGCGAAGACGAAATGGGTCAGCCTGAACTCGCGCAAGCATTCCTGAAAAAAATAACCGATTGCGACGGCATCATCATTTCCTTCGCCGAGCACAATGGCTGTTACAGCGCCGCCTACAAGAATATCTACGACTGGGCATCACGCATAAGGGCCAAAGTTTACCAGGATAAACCGATGGTGTTGCTGGCAACATCGCCCGGCGGTCGGGGTGGTCAGTCAGTGCTCGATCTGGCGCTGAGCCAGATCCCCCGCTTTGGTGGGCAAATTAAAGCCAGCGTTTCGGTGCCGATGTTTGCGGAAAACTTTAATCCGGACTCGGGCGCGGTTAGCAATGATGCAATCAGGGCACAATTACAGGCGGCGGTTAACTGCCTGGTCGCAGCATGAGTGACAACGCCACCATCCTTTTTATTCCGCATGGTGGTGGACCGTTGCCATTGTTGAATGAGCCCGGTCACGCCGTGATGAATCGTTTTCTGCGCGCCTTCCCCGATACCAACGCCAGGCCAGAGGCGATCATTGTTATCAGCGCCCACTGGGAAGAACCCGTGATCTCGATTACGGCGGCGGCATCCCCGCCGCTACTGTTCGATTACAGCGGCTTTCCCGCCGAAACCTATGCATATGAGTACCCGGCACCGGGTCACCCCGAGCTCGCCGGGCGGGTGCAGGGTTTGTTACAAGCGGACGGAATCGACGCCAGGCTCGACCATCAGCGCGGCTTCGATCACGGCATGTTCGTACCGTTGATAATGATGTACCCCGCGGCCAATATCCCCTGTATCCAGGTCTCGCTGTCGAGCAGCCTCGACGCTGCCGAGCATGTGCGCATCGGCCGGGCACTTGGCGGGCTCAAAAACGAAAACCTGCTCATCCTCGGTTCCGGGTTTTCCTTCCACAACATGCAGGCGTTGATGGGCAAGCGTGATGATGCTACTGATCAACGCAACCAGGAATTCGAAACCTGGCTGGCGCAGACCTGTAGTGATCCGGGTATGAGCGAAGCGGAACGCGAGGCACGGCTGGTTAGCTGGGAGCTGGCGCCGCATGCGCGTTACTGCCATCCGCGCGAGGAGCATTTGTTGCCGCTACAGGTTTGTTACGGCATCGGGCAGAGCGCCGCGACGATGGTTTTCCAGGCACCGGTGGCGGGATTTATCGCCAGCGCCTATCAATGGGGCTAGCCTGCTGTACCATTTCCGCTGCCTGCATAGGTAGCAAAGCGGTTTCCTTGCGCTGTATCTGGCGCTCGCGATACCAGATATACAGGCTGCTGGAAACCAGCACTGCCATGCCGAGAATGGTGATTGGTCCGGGCATTTCGTTCCAGAACAGGTAGCCGAAGATCACTGCCCATAGAATGTAGGTAAACTCAAACGGAGCGATGGCACTCGCCTCGGAAACACAGTAAGCCTGCGACAGGCAGTAGAAACCGATTGCGGCAATGAGCCCGATCGCCACCATCAGCAGTAAATCGA
>JBATHL010000037.1:0-3967 GCA_049666745.1 Gammaproteobacteria bacterium | reverse complement strand
CAGCAGCAGGATGACCAGGGCAAGTCGCAGCCAGTGGTTATTGTCCCAGATCAACTCTTCGGGGTTGAACGAAAGCTGCTGGGCCAGCGCATAGCACAGCAGCGAACTCGCCCCGAACAGGCAAGCCTGGATCACCGCAAAGTTGCGGAAGTTATTTTCGAAAACTGCCCGGGTCAATACCAGGAAACTTCCGCTGGCACCGAAACCGAGTAGCGCGACGCTGACCACCAGGTAGGCGAAGTGATGCCACTGGATTAACGAAAACAATGCCATCAGCAGTATTTCGTAACCGAGCACCGCTGCCGAAATCAAAGCGATGGAGATCCTTGGCTGCGCGTTTGAGGTCACGATTGAAAGAGTACTAATGTTCCCCGGTCAGCGGCACGAATCTGACCGGCAAAACCTGGCGCGTAATAAATTCATCGTTATCGCTACGGGTAATCAGTATCAATTGCTGGGTTGAAAATCGGCTACCCACCGGGATGATCATCTTGCCTCCCGGTTTGAGTTGTTGTAACAGCGGCGGGGGAATGTGGCCGGCCGCCGCGGTCACGATGATTGCGTCGAAAGGAGCGTTCTCGGGCCAGCCATAGTAGCCATCCCCGAGACGTACTTCGACCTGGTCATAACCGAGGCGCTGCAGGCGGGTTTGCGCCTGTTTGCCAAGTGCCTGGATGATTTCGATACTCCATACCCGGGTGCCGATCTCCGCCAGTACCGCGGCCTGGTAGCCGGAGCCGGTGCCGATTTCCAGAACGCGCTGGCCTGGCTTGGTATCCAGTAAATCGGTCATGATCGCGACGATGTACGGTTGCGATATTGTCTGGCCGTGACCAATCGGTAAGGGTCGGTTCTGGTAGGCCATGTCGACCATGTGAGGTGGCACAAACTCGTGTCGGGGTACCCTCGCCATCGCGTCGAGCACGCGTGTATCGAGAGACGATTGCTTGAGGTAATGGCTGGTATAACGGACATCGGCTTCGATCAGGCGTATCATTTGTTCGCGACTGTCTCGGAAGCGATCGCTGGCCTGCGCCGGATCGAGCAGACAGCTGCTAGCGACGAGCAACAGCAATGCGCCGAGCATTGCTGCGCCGAGATGGCGATATGAAACCGGTTCAAACATAGCTAAATAGTTGCCTCTGCCCCACTGCTGACCCAGAGTATAAACTTGAAACCATACCTGGCCAATTTTCGTTTCTACGAGGAACTCAATGACTTCGTCGGACGCGACCATTATAAACAGACCATCGCATATCGGTTTGGCGGGCAGCCCGCGATCAAGGACCCGATTGAAGTTCTCGGCGTGCCACATAGTGAAGTCGACTTGATCCTGGTGAACAACGAGTCCGTGGGCTTTGACTATAAATTGAAAGATAGTGATCGTGTCGCGGTATACCCGGTGTTCGAAAGCTTTGATATCTCCCCGCTGCAGCGCTTACGACCGAAACCACTGCGCAATACTGCATTCATTGTTGACGTTAATCTCGGCAAACTGGCACGCGGCTTGCGCATGCTCGGATTTGACGCGGCTTACGACAATCGCCTGAGGGATCGTGAAATAGTCGACATAGCCACACGGGAAAAACGTATCGTGTTGACACGGGACAGGAGACTGTTGTTTCGTAAGGCAATAACGCATGGTTTCTGGATAAGATCGGTCGATGCAGACACCCAGGTAAAGGAAGTTCTGCAGCGACTCGACCTTTATGAACAGGTCAAGCCGTTACAACGCTGTATGGATTGCAATGGGAAGATAGAACCGGTTGCACGGGAACAGGTATGGTCTCGCCTCGAACCACTCACGCGTCGATACTATAGCGAGTTCTTCCGTTGCTCGAGTTGTCACAAGATTTACTGGTCAGGCTCACATGTGGCGCACATGAGCGGTGTTATTCGCCAGCTGCTTGGACGGTAGATGTTGCGCCAAAAAATAAAGTGATCGGTGACATTTGCGAATGATAATCATTTGTCACCGACCCCTTTAGTTGGGAAAACGGGTATTTAAGTTAACTTCGAGTATTACAGCGTCTCAATAAACTCGATCATACGTTGTCGCGTAGCTTCATCGGGCAGACGCCCGTAACCCGCGCCCATGTTGTCGACCATGTGCTTGAGCTTCGATGTGGCCGGGATAATGCAGGTTACCGCCGGATGAGCCGCGATAAATTTAAGGAAGAACTGTCCCCAGCTGGCACAATCAAACTCCGCCGCCCACGGAGGCAGGGATTTACCCTTGACCTTGCGGAACAGGCTGCCGCGTTGATAGGGCCGATTGATCAGGGTCGCGATGCCTTTTTCCCGGGCAATAGGCAGCAGGCGCTGTTCCGCGGTCCGGTTGAGGATGTTGTAACTGAACTGGACGAAGTCCAGCGGTAGCTGTTGCAGTATTTCCTCCAGTTCGTCGTGGTAACGGCCATGCGAGGTGGTAATGCCGATGTAGCGTATCCTGCCCTCGGCTTTCCAGTCGACCAGCGTGTCGATGTGAATTTGCCAGTCGCGCAGGTTGTGGATCTGCATCAAATCGATCTGCTCGACACCCAGGCGCCGCATCGAGCGTTCCATCTGCTCGATGCCTTCACTTTTGCCGTAAGTCCACACCTTGGTCGCGGTAAAAATATCCTGCTTGTTAGTTGCCTGCTTCACCAGGGCGCCGGTCACCGCTTCGGCGCGGCCATACATCGGCGACGAGTCGATCAATTGTCCGCCATTATCAAAAAACGCCTGCATAACCGCCATCAGTGGTGAGGTAACTGCGTTGTCGCTATCTACGTCGAAAGTACGCGAGGTGCCAAGCCCGATCACCGACAGGCGTTCGCCGCTGGATGGAATCGTTTTCTTGATGACCGCCGATTCCGCCGCGAGTGCAAACCCTGGGGCGAGCGAAACCATCAGCGATGCGGCAGCGCTGGTTTGTAGAAATTGACGGCGTGAAAATTCATCTTTGAACTGTTTCATATCAAGTCTCCGTTAACGCCTCGCGGGCGGATTGCCGGTTCAGGTCATTTTTCTCATAGCTGTTGCCGAGAAAAACAGCGACCAGTGTCCACAGGCAGGCGAGCAGGGCCGCGACCACGGCGATAGCACCGAGCCCCAGCCCGACGCCCTGCGCGAGCGCGGTGTAGGTCCAGCCGGCCAGTACGTCACCGCCTCGATAGACGACGATATCAATAACCGGCTTGGTTTTGAACCGGGTTTCGCGCTCGACCCCGGTAAAAAGCATTTCCCGTGCGGGTCGCGTAATTGCGTAGTTACCTGCACGGCGGGTGATTTGCAGGCCGATCAGAAGCGCGAGTCCCGGCGCGACGGCAACCGCGATCCAGCCGAAAACGAGGATTACGGGAATCAGCGCCAGGGTCACTGCCAGGCCGAATTTTGTAGCCAGGCGGCTGGTGGCAAACAGGGCAGTGAAAATGGCCAGCGTATTGACGATCAAATCCATCATGCCCCAGTACTGCGAACGCGTGGCCCGATCATACTCGACCATGACATTTTTCAACTCGAAGTAAACAAAGCTACTCATCATCGTGTAGAGCACAATGAACAGGCCTATGCCGAGCAGGAAGCGATGGCTGATAAAGTCAGCAAAGCCATTGAAGAACTCGCCGCCGATGGTTTGCAGGGTAATTGGGTCGGAGTTGTTATCGACCTTGCCTGGAATCCGTGACCTGGCTTTATCGAGGTAGAATATGATCGGTACGATCAGCAGCAACATTAAAGCCGCGATGAGCAGTAGATTGTATACGCCTAGTCGGTCACCGAGGAAAACGGGTATGGAAGGTCCCAGTACCGCACCGATGCTGGCACCGGCGCCGAACAGACCGAACAGGCGCCTGGATTGTCCACTGGAGTAGATGTCGGACATGAAACTCCAGAACACCGAGACATGAAACAATGCGAAAAAACTGACCCAGACATAAAACGATTTGTCGATAAGCGCGGTATCTTCAAACCAGTGGGTGGCGAG
>JBATHL010000036.1:0-1714 GCA_049666745.1 Gammaproteobacteria bacterium | reverse complement strand
GCGCGGCTTTCCGCCTAGTTTAAAGAACACCGATGTCAAACGTATTCCAGTTTCTGGAAGTACAGCGTACCGATCCCGGTAAAACACCAGCATTTGTCCGCGTCAATGAATTTGGCGAAATTTACGGCGACTACCAACAGCAGGAAGCCGCCGATCAGGCCGAACGCTGTATCGAATGCGGCAATCCTTATTGCGAGTGGAAATGCCCGGTACATAACTACATCCCCAACTGGCTGAAACTGGTTGCCGAAGGCAACCTGCTCGAAGCCGTTGAAATGTCGCACAAGACCAACAGCCTGCCCGAGGTTTGTGGTCGTATCTGTCCCCAGGACCGACTGTGCGAAGGTGCCTGTACGCTTAATACCGGTTTCGGTGCGGTTACCATCGGTTCGGTAGAAAAATACATAACCGACCCGGCCATCGAACAGGGCTGGTCTCCCGATCTGTCCAACGTCACGGATAGCGGCAAAAAGGTCGCCATCGTCGGCGCCGGTCCGGCCGGCATAGCCTGCGCCGACGTCCTCACCCGCAACGGTGTATCCTGTGAGGTGTTCGACCGATACCCGGAAATCGGCGGTTTACTGACTTTCGGCATTCCTCCCTTCAAGCTCGAGAAAGAAGTCATTACCAGGCGACGCAAAATGTTTGAAGACATGGGCATCGAATTCCACCTCAACACCGAGATCGGCAAAGATATCAGCTTAGAGCAACTACTTGCCGATTTTGATTCGGTATTCCTCGGCATGGGCACCTACAACTATATGAAAGGTGACTTTCCTGGTGAAGATAAAGCCGGCGTCTACGAAGCCTTGCCATATCTGGTGGCAAACATCCACGATCAAATCGAGTTCGGTGGCGACAAACCCGAATTTGTCGATTTCAACGGCAAGCAGGTCGTCGTACTGGGTGGTGGCGATACCGCAATGGACTGTGTCCGCACCGCGATCCGCCAGGGTGCCAGCAACGTGACCTGCGCCTATCGTCGCGACCAGGCTAATATGCCCGGCTCGATGCGCGAGGTCGACAACGCGATGGAGGAAGGCATCGAATTTCTGTTCAACCGACAACCGCTGGAAATCATCGGCAATGGCGCGGTTACCGGCATCAAACTAATTTCTACCGAACTGGGCGAAGCCGATGAACAAGGCAGGTGCCGACCTGAAATCGTGCCCGGTTCCGAAGAGATTTTACCCGCTGACGCTGTCGTGATAGCGTTTGGCTTTCGCCCTGACCCGGCCGACTGGTTTGCCGACCATACGATTGATATCGATGCAGGTGGACGCGTGATCGCCCCGGAACAAAATGCTTTTCCGTTCCAGACCAGCAACCCGAAAGTATTCGCCGGAGGTGACATGGTGCGCGGTTCCGACCTCGTGGTTACCGCGATCTACGAAGGTCGCCAGGCGGCTGAAGGCATTCTCGACTACCTGGAAGTCTGATGGCATTACCCTTACTGAAAAACGATCGCCTGATCAAGACCCTGTTGCGCCAACCAACTGATACCACGCCGGTATGGATCATGCGACAGGCCGGACGATACCTGCCCGAGTACCGCGCTACCCGCAAACAGGCCGGGAGTTTTCTCGATCTGTGCAAAAACCAGGAACTCGCCTGTGAGGTGACGTTACAACCCTTACGGCGCTTCGCGCTTGACGCCGCGATTATATTCTCCGACATTCTGACCATTCCGGATGCAATGGGACTTGGCCTCTAC
>JBATHL010000035.1:0-3197 GCA_049666745.1 Gammaproteobacteria bacterium | reverse complement strand
GTCGTATTCAACCTCTTTTCTTGGTAAGGCTGGCGTTATCGAGGCGGATAAGGTTTTAAAGCTCAAAGCCGCCGAGCGTATCGTGGTCGAGGGTTCCGAGGTCAATGGCAAACAGGTGGGTCTCAAGGCTGGCTCGGTCGAGATTAAAACCACGTCTAAAACTGAGAATTTCTATTCAGGTGACAAGGATAACCATGTCAAGGAGTCTTCCACAGCCCATTTTGCATCGGCGGTAAACGGGCAGGATATCGTTATCCTGAGTACAGGTTCGACCCGTCTCAACGGATCGAAACTGAAGGCCACGCGCGATTTGCGCGTTGTCGCGGGTGATATCGATATAGACGCGGTCAACGACAGCGAGTTTCATGCCAGTCGTGAATCCATCAGTAACTCTTTCAGCGAAACGATCAGTAGCAAAAAGGCCTTCCGTAGCAGGAATATCGGCAGCGAGCTCAATGGCGCGACCGTGGTGTTGATTACCGAGCAGGGGGATATCGCGCTAACCGGCTCGGAGGTTACGGCGGGCAAACATCTTGCGATCAGTAGTGCGGGCGATATTCGGGTTGTGGCGGGACATAATGATAGTCTCGAAGAGTCCTACCAAAAGAAGTCCGGCTGGTTTAGCGGCGGTTCGCTTTACGCTGCCAGCGAAGACCTGCAAGGCAGGGTGAGTCAGACTGCGGTCAGCAGCAAAATCAACGCCGGCAGCGTCGAGCTTGAGGCGGTAGAGAGCATCGAGCTGACCGGTGTCGATGTTGTGGTTGCCGACAGTCTGAGCGCGAGCGCACAGGATATTACGCTGCGCAATGCCAGCAGCGAGGCAACGCATTATTCAAAGCATACGGAAATCAGCGTCGGGTTCGATGATCTGGCCTCGAACCTGACCGATATCGATGAACTGATTAGCGAAGAAGACGGCAAGCTGTCGCTGAAGCTGGCCGAAGCGAAGTACGAGCATGCCAAATCGGTCAGCACACAAGTAACCGCTGTCGCATCGCAGATTCAGGCTGGAAATATCCGCTTCAATGCCGGTGGCGAAGATGCCGGTGATGTACTGATCGAGGGTAGTGATTTACTGGCAGTCGATTCGATCGAGATCAATGCCAGCGGCGACGTGGCGTTGCTCGATGCGCATCACATCTCGACGAGTGAAAAAAAGACCCAGACCGGCACGGCAGAACTCAGCCTGACGCTGCAAAACGAATACGAACAGGTATCCCGCTCGATCAAGGCAGTCAAACAGGCCGAACGCGATTTAAACCGTGCGCAGGATGACTATGACCAGTACGAGGAAGACCTGGCGACCCAGCAAGCTGCGTTCGAACAGCTGCAACAGGATTATGTTGCCGGCGTGGGTTTCATCGAGCAGGCCGATATCGATGACTTCAAGCGATATCTTGGGCGGATGCAGGATGACGAGGAGTTCTACAAGGCCAATATTGCGCTGGCCACGGCCACACTGACCACGCAAACCACTCAACTGCTTAAACAGACCGCCAGGGCCGCAAAGTCGAGCGCAACCTACGGCTTCAATGCCGGGCTTGAGCTCGATATCGATGCGCTGGAGCAACGGGTCGATGCGTATTTCCAGCAGAGCAGGGCGTCTAACCTGAGTGCCAACCAGATCGAGATCAACGCGGGTGATACGGCGCTGGTGCGGGGAGCCACTTTGCAGGCGACGGACAGCATTGAAATCGCCGCAGACGATATCAAGGTGCTTGCGGGTGTGAGCACATCCAGTAACAGCACCCGCAACCGGCACGTGAATGTTGCTTATAGTTGGGACTTGCTCGGTGCCGATTCGAGCCGGGATCCCGACCAGCTCGGCGGCAGTGTTTCTGGCGACCGCAATCGCAGCGATGGCGATACGACGCGAAACAGCAACGCCCAGTTGCTGGCCGCCAATATCCGGCTCAACGCAAAGGATGACACCACGATCGCAGGCGCCGATATTCACGCCAGTGACAGTCTCGAGATCAATACTGAGAATCTGAATCTTGCCTCGGTGCAGAATTCAAGCTTCAACAAGACCCGCTCGCAGGGTTTGTCGGTTTCACGTGAGAGCCGGGGAATCAATGCTGCCGAAGGTGATGGTGAATCGGTGCAGACGCTTGTCACCCGCCTGAGCGGGCAGCAGGTCGATATTACTGTCGGTAATCACACCGAAATAAAGGGCGCAGTCATCGCGGCTGTCGATAGGGAAGGTAAAGACAATGACCAGCTAAACCTGTCGACGAATACACTGAATGCGAGCTCACTCAACAGCACTGTCAATAACACCAAGCGCTCGCTTGCTGTCGACAGCGGAGAGGTTTCCAGCTTCGACTACCAGAAAGACGGCGAGTTTGCCAAGACCAAATCACTGGCCACGCTCGGTAGCGGTGACATCCGCATCACCGACAGCGAGGGTTCAGATACGCGGATGCTCAACTCCGACATCGAAAACACCGAGGTTGCCATCTATGACCTTGAATCCCACCAGGGTTTGAGTGGTGAGCTCGACACGCGCCTGTTAACTGAAAAAGGAAGGGCCGAGATAGGTAATGACATTGAAGCTACCAGGGTCGCCACTGAAGAAATCATAAACCATGTTCAAGCCTGGACGAATAATGTTCCAACGGATATCAAACAGCAGGTAGGGGCGGGCCTTGAACAGCACTACGATAATTTAATTTTAAGCGGTTACGATCCAGAGCAAATTGATCTTCTGATGCAGAACCCGAAGATGACGCAATTCCTGGAATATGCCATAGAACTGGAAAATGAGTTAGCCTCGAATGGTGCCCGGATTTTAGAGGTTGTTGATTCAACTGAACTAACAGGTAATCGAGCGGCCGTCAGCGATCAGCTAGTTATCATAATCCCTTCCAGTAACGCCTCAAGTATCCCTTACAAAATCAGGTTTAGCGAAACTCTCGCCGATGGTGCCGAGCTCTTGAAAGAATTGCCCCGGGAAGAAATCGAACTTGCCTTTCAGCTGGTTAGCGCGGTGACAGGAGGCCCGGTTAAGGTCGTGTTAGGCGAAGTTGTAAATAGGCTTGTAAGCGAGACTGTTGGTGAAGATCTCGCGGCAGTACAGCAGTTCATGAATGAGAAAACTGCCGAATACCTCAATGAGAAGCCGAGTGGATACTATGAAATATCAGCAGAAGAAAGAGCACAAGTAGGAGCAAGCGCCGATTCAATAAGTACTGTTC
>JBATHL010000034.1:0-2116 GCA_049666745.1 Gammaproteobacteria bacterium | reverse complement strand
GGGGTCTATTCGCTGGCGCACGTCGCGTTGCCGTTTCGTCCCGACGATCCCGTCTACGGGGGTGATGCTGCAGGTCCGAGCCCGGGTATCAAGCTGGGTAACCTGGCGCTGCGCGGAGAGAAAAAAGTGTTGCAGGTGCCGGCATCGGACATGCTGCGCTTGCGCCATAATCCCTTTTACGTCTACCTGGAGGAGCGTATGTTGACCTTCATCGGACTTGAAACTGATGGGCAGAAACCCTGTGTTAAGCGCTAAATTCATAATGTCTGATAACCAAACGGGCAGGAGAAACGATTGGATATAGTTTTACTCTTACCGGGTATAGGCCTGGCGGTTTATGGCGCTGTCAAAAAAGCGTACTCTCGGACGCGTCATGGGTGGTTTGCTGGTGGCCATCTATGCGGGTTATATCGCTTATTCCCTGATGTCATGAAATTGAGGGGCTACTAACCAGTGCTTTCCAGAAAAACGAAGGAATCCATCAAGGTCGCTTTGGCGATGACCATCGCTTACGGCATTTCGCTGTCCCAGGACTGGGACAGACCCTACTGGGCCGGGTTCGCTGTGGCATTTGTCAGCCTGGCATCGATCGGACAATCGATGAACAAGGCCGCCTTGCGCATGTTCGGCACGCTGATGGCGATGGTGGTGGCGCTAACCTTTATCGCATTGTTCGCGCAGGAGCGTTGGGCCTTCATACTGACCCTTTCTGTTTACGCGGGTTTTTGCTGCTACATGATGAGTGGCAGCAAGCATGCGTATTTCTGGCAGGTGTCCTGCTTCGTAGTCCTGGTAATCTGTTTTGACGCGGGACCGGATCCGGTTAACGCCTTCGATACCGCGATGTTACGTGCCCAGCAGACCGGACTGGGTATCCTCGTATACAGCCTGGTGGCGATATTTCTCTGGCCCAGCCGTAGCATTAACGTGTTCAACGCCGCCGCCACCGAACTGGCTCGTACCCAGAACCAGTTTTACCAGGCCTGCCTTGGCCTGGCGCACGGGCAGGGGGATGTGCCGGAGGTTAGGCGCCTGAGTGCCCTCGGAGTCCAGGCCAAAACCCGCTTCGACCAGCTGCTGGATGCGGCGGAGATCGATAGCACTGATGTCTGGGAATTACGACGACCCTGGCGGCGCTATCAGCAGCAGCAGATGGAACTGATGCAGGCGCTGGAGCGTTGGCGTGAAAGCCTGGCCGAGGTGGAGGCGCTGCATCTGCTGCAATTACTGCCAAAACTGGAGACATTCGGTGCCGAACTTGATGGACGCCTGGCGCAGATCGCCCAAATGCTGGACGATCATGCCCCGCAGCGGATGCCGCAAATCGAGGAACTTTCTTTCGACAAAGATGCGTTAGGAAGGCTGTCCCACTTCCACCGGGCCACTGTTGTGGTCGCTCGATCGAACATGCTGCTGCTGGAACAGTTGACCCGTTCGTTGTTCGAAACGGTCAGCGAACTCAAGGGATACGGCACAACAACTGTCACGGCAGATTCACCAGGCAGGCCGGCAGCCCTGTTTCTGCCGGACCTGGATCGACTGGCGAATACTATCCGCTACATGGCGATCATATGGATGGCCTGGCTCGCGCTGATTTACGTTAATGATTTGCCTGGGGGCACCGGGTTGGTGAGCTTTGCCGGCTCGCTCGGCATAGCCATCGCGAACATGCCGCAGCTCCCTGTTTCGAAGCTGGTTGGGCCGGCCACCGGCGGTGTTCTGTTTGCTGGCATGCTTTACATATTCGTCATGCCAACATTATCGAGCTTCATCGGCCTCGGCCTGATGATCTTTGCCGCGACTTTCGCAATTACCTATTTATATTCGGAACCACGGCAAATGCTGGGCAGGGCACTGGGGTTGGCCATGTTTGTCGTAATTGCTTCTATTTCCAACGAGCAGAGCTACAATTTTCTCAGTGTCGCCAACACGGCGATGATGTTTCCGCTGATATTCCTGGTTTACGCGACTACCGCATACCTCCCCTGGTCACCGCGCCCGGAGCGGCGCTTCGTGCGCCTGCTTGGTCGTTACTTCCGCAGTAGTGAATACCTGATGTCAGCTATGCGTTGGGATCCAGACCGCGAGTTAACGCGACTGGAGCGCTGGAAAAAGG
>JBATHL010000033.1:0-2531 GCA_049666745.1 Gammaproteobacteria bacterium | reverse complement strand
CAGCAAAGCATGGTCGATTACCATGGCTCCCAGTGCGGTTTTTGCACACCGGGATTCATCATGTCGATGTTTGCGCTGTACAAAAACAATCCGTCGCCCACGCGCGCTGATATCGATGACGCGCTGTCCGGCAACCTGTGCCGTTGCACTGGTTATCGCCCGATTATCGACGCCTGCATCCATATGTACGACTACCCGGTGCCGCAGGATAATGACGCGCAACTGGTCGAGCAACTGCGCGGCCTGCAGCGCCAGCAGGGTATGTCGCTGCAACTCGAGCAGGCGCGTTACTATGCCCCGGCGACTGTCGATGAGCTCGCCAGCCTGTACCAGCAGAACCCGGATGCACGCATTCTCGCCGGCGGCACCGATGTCGGCCTGTGGGTGACCAAGCAATTACGCGAATTACCGTTGCTGATTTATCTCGGCAATGTGGCGCAGCTCAAACAGATCAATCGCCTGGACAATGCAATCGAGATTGGCGCTGCGGTCACACTGAACGACGCCTTCACCGGGATTGCCGGGCAGTACCCCGAGTTCACTGAAATGTTCCGCCGCTTTGCGTCGGTACCGGTACGCAATGCCGGAACCCTGGTGGGCAATGTTGCCAATGGTTCGCCCATCGGTGATTCGATGCCAGCCCTGATGGTACTTAATACCCGGGTCAAACTGCGCCAGGGAGCCACGCTGCGTGAAATGGCGCTCGCTGATCTGTATCTCGATTACATGAAAAATGCACTGCAGGCAGGAGAGTTTATCGAGGCCATCGAAATTCCGGCGCGGGAAGAAGGCATTATTTTGCGTTGTTACAAACTCTGCAAACGCTACGACCAGGATATATCGGCGATTTGTGCGGCGTTTGCGCTGCAGCTCGACGACGGTAAAGTGACCGACATTCGTATCGCCATGGGAGGCATGGCAGCTATCCCCAAACGCGCTGCCCTGGCCGAGGCCAGCCTGCGCGGCAAAACCTGGGACGAGACCGCTATCGGTGTTGCGATACGACAGCTGGAGCAGGACTTTACCCCGCTTAGTGACATGCGTGCGAGTGCGAGCTATCGCGCCCGCGCTGCGGGTAACCTGTTGTATCGTTTCTTTCTCGAAACCCGTCCGCAACAGCCACTGGCCTCGCATGCGGTTAACGTGTTTGCGGTGACCGCTTGATGGAAGACCGGGTCAAACAACAGGCACGAGAGACTGCACCGGGGGTGTCGGTTGCCCACGAATCGGCGGTCTTGCATGTCGCCGGTGAAGCGACCTATGTCGATGACATCCCGGAACTTGCCGGCACCTGCTATATCGCACTGGGCCTGAGCCAGCAGGCGCACGCAAACATCACCAGCATCGATCTCGATGCGGTCAAAGCTGCCCCCGGCGTGGTTACGGTTATTACCGCTGCCGATATCCCGGGTAACAATGACTGTGGCCCTATTATTGCCGACGATCCGATTCTCGCCGATGGCCTGGTGCAATATCTGGGGCAACCGATCTTCGCGGTGGTCGCAACTTCGCAGACGGCCGCGCGCAAGGCGGCAGGACTCGCGACCATCGACTATCAGCCTTTACCGGCAATACTCGATGTGGCCAGCGGCAAAAAACAGGAGTCCTGGGTATTGCCACCGATGCGCTTGCGCCGGGGTGATGCCGAGCAGGCACTGCAAGCAGCGGCACATAAACTCAAGGGCGAAATTTCAGTAGGTGGGCAGGAGCAGTTTTATCTCGAAGGGCAGATATCTTACGTCGCACCGAAAGAAGATGGTTGTCTGCATCTCTGGTGTTCTACCCAGCACCCGACTGAAATGCAGCATGTTGTCGCCCATGCGCTGGGAATCGATTTCAACCAGGTCGTCGTAGAGATGCGGCGTATGGGTGGTGGCTTTGGCGGCAAGGAATCGCAGTCGGCGATCTTTGCCTGCATCGCGTCGATCGCGGCCCATCGCCTGCAGCGTCCGGTCAAGTTACGTCTCGATCGTGACGACGATATGATGGTGACCGGTAAACGCCATGGCTTCGAATTCGATTACGAGGTCGGGTTTGACGAGGCCGGTCTGATTCAGGGCGCCAGAATCGAGATGGCCGCGCAGGCGGGATTTTCGGCCGATCTGACCGGCCCGGTGGTAACCCGCGCGGTGTGTCATTTCGACAATGCCTATTACCTCGGCGACGTGGCGATCGATGCTTTCAGCGTCAAGACCAATACCCAGTCGAATACCGCGTTTCGCGGTTTCGGTGGTCCGCAGGGGGCGCTCGCCATTGAATACATTATCGACGATATTGCGCGCACGCTGGGCAAAGATCCGCAGGAAGTACGCAAACTCAATTTCTATGGTCAAAAGACAGGCAATACCACGCCCTACGGACAAACCGTCGAAGACAATGTCATCCACGAACTGGTGGCGGAAATAGAACAGAGCAGCGATTACTATGCGCGCCGCGAAGCCGTGGCCGCTTTCAACCGGGATAGCACGGTGCTGCGTAAGGGACTTGCGTTAACGCCGGTCAAATTTGGTATTTCCTTCAACGTCGTGCAC
>JBATHL010000032.1:0-37965 GCA_049666745.1 Gammaproteobacteria bacterium | reverse complement strand
GCTCACGCTCGACCCGCTCGGTGATATCCTGGACCACCCCGAGCGTCTGTTTGACAAGGCCATTTTTCATCAGCTTGGCTGAGGTGAGCTCGCGAACCCAGCGCATCGCACCATCGGCACGCCGTATTCGATACTCGAGCGCGCAATCCTGTCCATTTTCGATGAAATGCCGATACTCTTCCTTCACCCGGTCGCGATCTTCTGCAACGATATCCGACAGGTCGTCCTCGACGCTGTTCATCCGTTCCTTGTAAGCCGAGACGGTGCTGCCGTAGATTCGTGCACAACCCTCGCTGAGATAGACGTAGCGCTCATCCTCTTCATCGTAAATAAAATGGCCGATATCGGTAATGGCTTCGGTTTGACGCGCGAGTTCATCGCGATACTCCAGGTCGCGATCGTATTTTACCTGTGCGGAAATATCCTGTAACAGACCGAAGCTGCCGCGCGCAGCTCCCTTGTCATCAACCACTACAATTCCGAACTCACGTACATGCCTTATCGAGCCATCGGCAAGCAGGATGCGATAGTCAGTGCTGAGCGACTGGTTATCTCGTAACTCTGTTGCGGCCTTCTTGTAGCGGTCATGGTCGTCGGGATGGATATACTGCAGCGTATTCTGCCAGCTATCCTGTGACGCCATCACTTCTTCGATGGTCATACCGAACATGGTGGCGTATTCTGCAGAGCAGGATTCGAGCCGATCACATTCGTAATTCCACTCGTAGTAGCCTATTTTCGCAGCCTTTTCGGTCGCGTCAAACAAGTTATTGCGACGCCGCAACCTGGCCAGTTCGACTTCGAGTTCTTCCCGGGTCAAACTGGAAAATTCAGTATTAGATTCTGGTTGCGGTCGCGCTGTTACCAGCGACTCGATTGTCGACATTTTGTAATTCAGTTTATCGCTACGGGATACAGACAATAAGTATAGATGCGCTAAGCATTTTTGCCATGAACCAGATCGGGGCCTCGTAAGTAGCGAGAACTGACAAAATTCTTCCTCTGTAGCATAATTAACCCGGATTTCTAACCCGGGCGCAGCCGATGAACCATCCAGTAGCAAATCTTTCCAAGCGGGAGGCTCTGATCGAACAACTGCGTTCCGAATTTGGAGAGCGCCTGAGCACCAGCGCCTCAGTGCTCGAACAGCACGGACACGGCGAATCCTGGCATCCGACACAATCCCCGGATGCGGTATGTTTTCCGCGCAGCAATGAAGAAGTGGCTACTATAGTAAAGCTTTGCGCGCAAACCGGGACGCCCGTGATTGCTTTCGGCACCGGTACATCGCTGGAAGGCCAGGTTCAGGCCGTCAATGGCGGCATTTGTATCGATCTCATCCAGATGAATCAAATTCTGGAAGTGAACAACGAGGATATGGACTGCCGTGTCCAGGCAGGGGTAACACGGCGGGAATTAAATCAGTATCTTCGCGATAGCGGGTTATTCTTCCCGATCGATCCCGGTGCCGATACCTCGATCGGCGGCATGACGGCGACGCGCGCCTCCGGTACCAACGCGGTACGCTACGGTACCATGCGCGAAAACGTGCTAGGTTTGAGCGTGGTTACCGCGAGCGGGGAAATCATCAAAACCGGAACCCGCGCGCGCAAATCGGCGGCGGGATATGACCTGACACACCTGTTCGTCGGTTCCGAGGGAACACTGGGTGTCATTACCGAGGTCTGCCTGCGTCTTCACGGTCTGACCGAGGCAATCTCGGCTGCTATCGTCAATTTTCCGGATGTGCGTTCGGCGGCGGAAGCGACGATTCAGACCATTCAGATGGGAATCCCCATTGCACGCATCGAAATTGTCGATAGCGCTTACATGAAAGCCATCAATGCCTATAGTAAAACCGAATACCCGGAGCTCGACACGCTGTTTCTCGAGTTCCATGGTACCCGCGCCGGGGTAGCCGAGCAGGTACAGATGTTCGATGAAATTTCTCAGGAATTCGGTGCGACCGGGTTTCAGTGGGCAGAGCATGAAGAAGACCGCAACCAGCTCTGGCGTGCCCGGCACGATGCCTACTATGCGGGCCTTGCGGTTTACCCCGGGTATAGCGGCTATGTAACCGATGTCTGTGTCCCCATTTCCCGCCTCGCGGATTGTATCACCGAAACCCAGGCCGATATTGCGGCTTCAGGTTTGTATGCCCCGGTTATCGGGCATGTCGGGGATGGTAATTTTCATGCCACCATGTTCATCGATCCTGCTGATGACGCAATGTTCGAGAAGGCATTCGAGCTCGATAAACGCATGGTGCAAAGGGCTTTGCAGATGGGCGGCACCTGCACCGGCGAACACGGGATCGGCATGGGCAAGCTGAAACATATGCGTAACGAACATGGTGACGGCGCGGTGGACGTAATGAAGTCGATCAAGGCAGCGCTCGATCCGCACAACATCATGAACCCGGGCAAGGTGGTCGATTGCTAACCCGACTCGATCGCCTGCTCTGTTACGTGCCGCTGCAACTGCGGGTAAAACTCAAGAAAACCCTGCAGAATCATTTCATGACTGTGCTGTAAATCCTCGATGGCGTTATCGAAATCATTAGCAAAGCGTATGCGCCCGGCAACTCGATCGAGCGCTTCGGCAACGGCGTCGATATCACGGTAGGAGCCAAACCAGTCGTATTCGATCATGCGTTGGGTCACGCGCTGCATATCGTTATGCGGCATCATTTTCTGGCCTTCGTCCATGCGCTGATACAACCCGGCGATCAGGTCTTCCAGGCTGCGCTCTTCAAACCTGTCCCAGTGATTGATCAAAAGATGGTCGAAGTAGATATCGAGCGCAATACCGGCAAATCGGCGCCGCCTGGCCCCGAAACTGCGCTTCATTTCGAGCACTAACGGGTGGGCATCGGTAAATCGGTCAACGGCGCGATGATTGAGCAGTCCGGCCTGCACCGCAGCCGGCAGGGAAGCCTGATCTACACCCCGCGCAAAATCTCCGAGGAGATTGCCAACTGTCGACTCGACGGTGGGCTGCGCCAACACCAGGTGTGCGAAATGGTTCATTCAGGCGATACCTCCATGTTCCAGCAACCAGTCACAGAATTTATTCTCGTTATCCGACAGGCGACTGCGATCAGCTTTCAGGTAATAGGTTTCAGGAATTTCCAGCTCGACATCAAACAGGCGCACCAGGTCACCGCCGGCAAGCAGTGCATCGGAAATGAATGAAAGACCAAGCATGACCCCGAGCTTACATCGCGCCATTTCCACTGCCAACATGTAGCCATGCGTGCTGAGCTCGGATTGTTGTAAATCATCCGGGGGCTTTACCTCGCAAAGTTGATAAAAACTGTCCCAGGGCGTTGCCGCACCCAGCGAATTGATGCGGCCAAACTTGAACAGATCTTCCGGCCCCGATATCTGCGCCGCCAGCGGTGGAGCGCAAAGGGGGAAGCAGGACATCTTTTCGCTTAACAGATATTCGTTATCCTTGCCTGTCCTGGCGCCGAATCGAATTTCGATACCGTCCGAATTAGCGCTGTAATCAGTCTCCCAGATGGCCGGCACAATGTTCAACGAAATACCGGGATTGGTTTGCATAAAGGAGGCAATCCGCGGTGTCAGCCATAGTACGCTGAATGACCAGTTACTTCGAATCGTGATTCGGTCCGGATCGGAGCGGACGAAGTTCGAGCGCGTACTCTGACGCAGAATACGCAGCGCACTCTGGATATCCGGAAGGTAGGTACTACCGGCGTGGGTCAACTGCAGGGATCTGGCTCCACGGATAAACAGCGGTTCGCCGACGAAGTTCTCCAGCAGCTTGATCTGCTGACTCACGGCCGACTGGGTCACGTTCAACTCATCGGCCGCCTGGGTAAAACTCAGGTGGCGTGCCGAAGATTCGAACACCAGTAACCACTTCAGAGGGGGTAAATCTCGCATTCGACTCCATGCATAAGTTAGATATTAGTTAAACTAATACTATGAGTCAGAATATATTGATTGTCCAGTCGTCAAAGCTGCGCTTTAATTTGTCGCTAACCCCGACATCCGGAGCTCAGTATGGCTATTTCCGCCGTTGACACCAGTTCGATCACTCCCGACAACGATCCGCACTACGAAGATCGCATCAATCTCGCCGCGGTATTTCGCATGACGGCACGTCTCGGTATGGACGAAGCCGTGGGCAATCATTTCAGTTACGCGGTTGCGGATGACGGCAATCAATTTCTGGTGAATCCTTTCGGCCGCCATTTTTCCAATATCCGCGCCAGCGAACTGTTACTGCTTAATGCGCACGAAGCAGCCGACATGGATCACCCGGACAAAGCGGATCCGACTGCGTGGGCGATACACGGCGCGATGCATCGTAATGTGCCACAGGCGCGCTGCGTGCTTCATGTTCACTCCCGCTACGCGACTGTTCTCGCTTCGATCAAGCAGGACAGTCTGCCACCGATCGACCAGAACAGCATGCGCTACTTCAACCGCGTCACGGTCGATGACGGTTTTGATGGCATGGGGCTTGGAGACGAGGCCGAACGACTTTCTGCCGGCGTCGGCGGTAATCGCATCGTGATCATGGGTAACCATGGGGTAATGGCAATCGGGGAATCCATCGCACGCGCCTTCGACGAACTGTTTTACTTCGAACGCGCCTGCGAAAATTATATCAAGGCGCTGATGACCCGGAAACCACTACGCATTGTCAGCGACGAAATCGCGGAAAAAACGGCGCTACAGTGGGAAGACTACATGGACAGAGTCGGATTTTGCGACGCCCACCTGCGCGAGATACGCACCATCCTCGATCGCGAAGAACCCGACTACAAGCTATAGCCGACGATGCATAAAGCAGCCGATAAACCGACACCCACCAATGCGGCGTCATCCGGGGTATCCATTGACAGGCAGTTGAGCAGGCAGTTAATGAAACGCTCGGATCGCCCCGGCCTGATCTGGCTCGGCCAGTGGATCGCGTTGCTACTGGTTACCGGGCACCTGTTGTATCTCTCCGGGGGTAGCGCCTGGTTCATCCCGATGCTGTTCATCTACGGCAGCGCGATTGCCGTACCGGCCTACGCGCTGTCACACGAATGCGCGCACGGCACCGCGTTTCGTACCCGCTGGATCAACGAAACCCTGTTCTGGATTTCATCGTTGATTTACTACGAGGAACCGTATTATCGTCGCTACGCACACGCCCGGCATCACAGCTACACCTGGATCAACGGGCTCGATGCGCAAATGCCGTTTGCAACTCCGATGACATTCAGGGGCTGGTTACTCGAAATAACCGGTATCGGATATTTTATTTTCATTAGCAAAGCCATGTACGACAACGCCCTGGGGCGTTTTAGCGACCAGGTACTCGAATTTACCCCGGCAAGCGAATTGCCGAAATTGAAATGGGGGGCCTGGGCATTCCTGACGGTTTACCTGACCATCGCTATCGCTATCATACTCGGCGCCGATTTCCTGTTCTGGTACCTGGTGTTGCCGCGCATCCTCGGCAACCCGGTTTTGTACCTGTATACCCTGATTCAGCATGTCGACATGGAAGAAGACCAGCTCGACCTGCGCCGTTCGACTCGATCTTTCACCACCAATGCGTTCTGTCGTTTTCTCTATATGAACATGAATTATCACGTCGAACACCACATGTATCCAACCGTACCCTTTCACGCCCTGCCCGCGCTTGGCGAAGCCGTCAGGGATCAGTTGCCCGAACCCGATCCGGGATTTTTCCTGACCAACTACCGCGTACTGAAAGCAATCATCTCGCGCAGCCGCGGCAGGTTGCCCATGAGCAACCTGGGCAAATCCATCACTATCGGCTAGTCATTCGAGGAAAATGAAAATGAGCACACCCGGTCCTGACTGGCAACGCGTTGGTCCCGCATCCGAACTCGACGAAGAAGACGTCATGCCTTTCGAGTTCAATGGTCGCGAGTACGCGATCTATCACACGATCGACGGCTTCTTCGCCAGTGACGGCATGTGTACCCATGAAAAAGAACCGCTCGCGGATGGTATCGTTATCGATAACGTAATCGAATGCCCGCTGCACCAGGGACGCTTCGATGTGCGTAGCGGCAAAGCGCTAAGCGCCCCGGTTTGTGTTGACCTGCAAACCCTCCCGGTGCAAATTCATGAAGGCGATATATACATCCAGATATCCGCTTAACTGCCACCCCATAGTAATTGTCATCCCGATACCGCGGGACGCCGCACAAGCAGGGGTCTTGCAAGTACCGCTGGTTTACAGGGCAACGGCTTCCAGATTTAGCAGCGCGGGTACATCGCTTGGCTTGTAGCGGCTGATTCGTTCCAGATCGAGAGGCTCCCTCGGTTTAGCGGTCACGATAAGCGTGGGTTTGCCAGCCAGATATTGCTTGTAGGGATCGATCACATACTTATCGAAAACAATCCCCTGGGCTTTACCCATATACTGCAGGGCGTTTAGATGGGCCCTTAGTATCTGTTCCGGTGTCAGGCCGAGTTTGGTGCAATATTTTTCTACCCGACTATTGAGTGACCGATCTGTTATTTTCATATTCAATTCACTCAGTTTCGGCCGATAATTGGTACCCCGGGCTATGCCTGACATCAAATTTCCTGCCATGGATACAGTCATATCGAAATCGACCATATCGGCAATATCGATTCCCATCTCGGTTATATAATTGTTATCGACCTGTCGGAATATCATCGAAATCGACGTAGTCAGACTGTTGTAACCAAGCGCTTTCAGGGTTCTGGGCGAATACCCGTACTTGCCGACGCATTGAACTCCCCCCTGACCCAGATCCGCCGGTGCGATCGCCGCGATGCTGGTCTCATAGAAATCCCGGTAATAATCGGCATCAGCCGCAATTTTAATTTCTTCGGCGATAAGGCCGAAATATTCAGGCGCTTTCCCCCCGGACGATCCGGAGGACAATTCACTGAGGCTCAACAATGCCAGGAAATTCGGGGTCTTGATGCCGAGGCGCCCAATCGAAATTTCATCGCGGTATCCCGCCAGTCTCATACTTACGTTATCAATCGTAAGTTCTCCGCTGATGGTTGAGCTTATGCCTTCATATTTTAAATCCACATGGGGTGACATCATCAGTACTGCAGATTCAATGCCCTGGCTAGTCTTGTAATACAAGTATCCCTTGGCACCGCCATAGCCCAGGCCCACCAGCAAAACCGCTCCAATTAATATTAATCTCATTGTCAGTTCCCTGGCCCGGATTAGTCATCGGGCCGATATCCTTGATTCATCATTTCAAAAAAGTGTAGTTGATGAACCTCCGCTTGCAATGTTCAAATTACTAGCCCGTAAAAAATCGATTAATTTTTTATACCTCGGCCTTAATCAGGCAACATTTGGATACCCTTGATCTCGATACCAGAATCGCAGGCATAACGGGCGCGGAATTCGTCCACAGCGAAGGAAGCAGCAGAATTTCATGCCATTTTCCGCCGCAAGCCTATTAGACTATTGACCGGGGCCAGCTAACGGGGGACCCTTTCAACAAATCTTACAGGAGGGAATACAGCATGACTTTATCGCTGGCATTGTTGATGTTTAGCGCATTGTGTATCTACACTTGTTATTCGGTTGCAAAAAGCAAAAAGGCCAATGTGCTGTTCTGGATAACTATGGGATTGCTGTTTGGACCATTGGCGGTCCCGTTTGTGTTTTTCGCCAAACCTCGTGACAAGTAATGGATTACGCAGACTACTGTCACCAGTTAAGTAAAACCGATGCATGGCCAGGAATAAAAACTGCCAGTATCGACGAAATTTCAACAGGATGTTGGTGTAGCCCCGGTAATCAAGCGGGTGTTAAAATCGATCGACCCGGATCGGGGTGAACCACCATTAGTCGATATAGTTCTATAAGCTGGAATATTGAGGGAGAACAATGCTGAAAAAAATGGTTAGCCTGGTTTCTGTATTTCTACTGGCGCTCGGTCTTGCAGCCTGCGAGAAAGTTCCACCAAGGATATTAAGCGAACCCGGGGTCACTCGTTTGGACGGAGAGCAAGCGCGAGCCCATATTTCCGGCAATACTGAAACATGGCGGGAAGGTACTGGATACTATAATCCAAATGGAGAAATGGAAGCCATATGGCATAAAGTCAAATCCAAAGGGACATGGCAAGTATCGGATGATGGTACCGTATGCATCCAGATCAGGAGCTGGAAAAAACCAAGTTGCCATTTCTACGTCAATAACAACGGTGCAATTACGCTGATTACTGACGGAGAAGATACACCGTTTGTCGGCGAACGAAATCGTGGCGTTAATGAAATAGTGAAAGGGAAAAAACTGCCGCGCATATAACCCGTAGTGCTACCAGTTTACGAGCTCGTTGTAGCTGTCCTTGAAATTCTGATTATCGGGGTCAAGCTCGAGCGCACGACTGATTGCGTCCATGGATGATTCGTGCCGGCCCAGCTGGGCCAGCACATAGGCAAGGTTGTTCCAGATTTCAGCCTTTTGCGGATCGATCATCAACGCGGAACGGTAAGCCGTTTCGGCAGCGACAAACTCCCCCATAGCGTAGTAAGAATTACCGAGCCCCGAGTACGCCAGCAGATTTTCGGGCCAGCGTCGCAACGCTGTCGCATAGGCATGATTCGCGCTTTCGATTCTGCCCACCTGCTCCATACCCAAAACCGCATCCAGGTAAGCATCGGCACTGGCCGTGACGGGAATCGAATCGACTGACACGATTGCGAGCGCCCAATGATCAGCGCGCTGCCAGGTTTTCTCAAACAGGGTGAACGAGCGCAACACTCGAGCATTAACTCCCGAGCGTAAAACAAAATTGCGCTCGGCGAAGTCATAACCGACAACCACTTCGTAATGCCAGACCGGAACTGAATCCAGTCCCAGGTTTTGTAATACGAAAACCGGGTTACCGGCGGCAAGTTCACGCATCAGGGATTCCAGTTTGCCATCAAGCTGCACCGGTAACATTTCAAACTGCCGCGTTGCAGCTTCCACTTCGATTTGCAGACTACCCTTTAACCCGGGCACGTAAATCAGTTGCGCAATCTGATCAGGCTCCACCGGGGTGCCGCGATAGTTGATGATACTGGCTAGCGACGAGGGACCGCAGTGATACTGCTGTTGCGGAAAAAATGGAACCTGAGTCAATTCCACTCGCTGTGGAATATCGGGTGGATTATCGGGCAGTAACCGCGTTTGCGGAGAAGTCGCGCAGCCGCCTAGGTAACTGAGAAAAAATAACGCGCAGGCAACCAGCCGGGCGCGCTTGCCGTCGAAGTTCAATTAATCGGCAGGCCAGTTGGGAATGATATCGGTAACTCCCATCAACTCAGTGATCACCAGAATTAGAAGTATAATGATCAACGTACTATTACCACCGGCGGGCTCCTTATCGATGCGTTGATGAATTTCGAGTACCTGTGCATCGGTCAGGGCCGCAACGCGTGACTTTGCCAGGGTATTATCGACGCCGCCAACTACCAGCTGCTGCGTTATCCAGTCACGTTTAGCGCTGATGCCAGCAAAGTCTGCGGCAAGCTCGCCGGCCTGCAGCTGCGCGGTGCCTACCATCGCGGCCTGACTCGGCACGCTAACTCCCATGACTACCACTGCAATTAGCAGGCACTGCATAAGATGTTTCACTAGCATGTTCATTTCCTCAAATTTAGGCAGAGTAATCCAGCTAGTATAGACGAGTTTGTCTCAGGCTAGCCTGGCGCCGTTGGGCACTTCGCTATCGGGTCGTGCCAGCACTACCGCACCATCCTCTCGATGAAAACCGGTCACCAGGCACTCCGAACGCATCGGGCCTATTTGCTTGGCCGGAAAGTTCACCACGCCGACAATCTGGCGCCCGAGCAGATCTTCCCCGGTGTAGATATCGGTTATCTGCGCACTCGATTTACGCAGTCCGATTTCATCCCCGAAGTCTATCTTGAGCTTGTATGCCGGCTTGCGCGCTTCAGGGAAATCCTCTACCTCGATGATGGTGCCGACGCGCAGTTCTACTTTTTCGAAGTCATTCCAGTCTATAGTTTGCATTTTATTTATACCTGTTCAAATTCGTTTCTAATTGCTGCGCTGTGCTCACCAATGGATGGTACTTTGCGCAATGTTTCAGCCCGGTCGGAGCGAATTGCCGCCACCGCGACCACCCGTGCGTCCCCACCAGGCGTCTCTACATTCACCCGGCGCAATTGCGGATGGGTCGACAGGCCGGCAATATCGTTGAGGCGGCCATAGGCGATACCGGCCTGGCGCAGGCGTTCGACGGCCGCGCTCTGATCGAGCTGTGCAAACACCTCACTGATGAGTTCATCAACAAATTTCCGATTTTCAACCCGTAACTGATTGGATTTGAGCCTGACATCGCTGGCAAGCGCTGCATCGCCAAGCACCTGCTCACAAAAATTGGCCCACTCACGCTCATTTTGAATCGCGAGCACGATATCGAGATCGTCACGGCAACGGTAAGCGCCATATGGCGAGATCGTGGCATGGTTGATACCCACGCGCTGCTGGATCTTGCCGGCATAGTCGTAATGCAGCAGCGGTACCGCCAGCCATTCGGCCATACCATCGAACAATGACACCTTGATAACACAGCCTTTATTGCTCTGCTCGCGTTCGATCAGGGCTTCAAGAATTGCCGCGTAAGCCTGCTGCCCGCAATTAATATCGCAAGCTGAAACCCCGATCCGACCAGGCGCTTCCGGTGTACCGGTGATAGAGGCCATTCCCGACTCGCACTGCACCAGCAAGTCATAGGCCTTCATTGCACTGTATTCACCCTGCTCGCCATAACCCGATATATCGCAACAGATCAGTCGTGGATAACGACCGAGCAATTCCTCACTACCGAAGCCGGCGCGCTGCGCTGCTGCGGGTGCCAGGTTCTGGATAAACACATCCGCCTGCGCCAGAATCCGATGCAGCAGCTCGGCATCCGCTTCCTGCTTGATGTTCAACTGCAGCGATTCCTTGCCCTGGTTCAGCCAGATAAAGTAAGCCGATTCGCCATGCACCACGCTATCATAGCCGCGCGCAAAATCGCCCTCCGCGCGTTCGATTTTGATGACGCGCGCACCGGCATGCGCCAGTCGGTTGGAACAAAACGGTGCCGCCACCGCCTGTTCCAGCGAAACCACCAGCAGCTCATCAAGCTTCAACATTAGAATGACTTGGGCAGGCCAAGTACATGGGTTGCGATATTCGACAGAATAAGGTTGGTCGAAATCGGGGCGACCTGGTAGAGCCGGGTTTCACGGAACTTGCGCTCGATATCATACTCGACCGTGAATCCATAACCGCCATGGGTTTGCAGGCACATATCCGCTGCCGCCCAGGATGCGTCGGCAGCCAACAATTTCGCCATGTTAGCCTCCGAACCACAGGCCTCGCCGGCGTCAAACAGGCGACAGGCCTTATCGACCATCAACGCGGCCGCCTCGGTTTGCACATGCGCGCGCGCAATTGGAAACTGAATGCCCTGGTTCTTGCCGATCGCCGCGCCAAACACTTCGCGGTCACGCGCGTAACTACTGGCACGCTCGATAAACCAGCGCGCGTCACCGATACACTCGGCCGCGATCAGGATACGTTCGGCATTCATACCGTCGAGTATATACCCGAAGCCCTTGCCTTCTTCACCGATAAGGTTCTCCGCGGGAACGCGTAACTGGTCGAAGAAAAGTTCGGTGGTAGCGTGATTCAACATGGTTTCAAGAGGTCGCACCGTCAATCCATTACCCACGGCCTCACGCAAATCAACCAGCAATACCGACATCCCCTGGGTGGGTTTATCGACCTGATCGCGTGGCGTGGTGCGCACCAGTAATAACAGTAAGTCGGAATGTTCGACCCTGGAAATAAACACCTTCTGGCCGCTGACAACATAATGCTCGCCATCGCGCCGGGCGCGCGTTTTGATACGCGTGGTATCGGTTCCACTCGATGGTTCGGTAACTCCGAAGGCCTGCAGGCGTAACGCACCTGAAGCAATATCCGGCAGGTATTTTTGCTTTTGCGCGACGCTACCATGACGCAAAAGAGTTCCCATAATATACATTTGCGCATGGCAGGCGGCGCCATTGGCGCCGCTGCGTTGAATTTCTTCGAGCACCGCACAGGCAGCTGCCAGGTCCATACCTGCGCCATTGTATTCCTCGGGAATCAGTACCGACAAATAACCGGCGTCGGTAAGCGCCTGTACAAACTCACCGGGGTAAGCCTTGTCGCGATCCTTGTCACGCCAGTATTGATCCGGGTAATCAACGCACAGGCGACTGACTGCATCTCGTACTTCCGGGTGGCTGCGTTCTTCCGACATGTGACCTCAGTCTAAATCAATAACATTCGCGCTGTGCTTGTAGATCGGTGAATGCGGATATCCAGCGCACAAACGCTTATCTATAAAATACTACAGGACTGGCCTGTGATCTCGTCTAGCGCGGGGACGACAGGCCAGCCACAGGATCAAGCCGCAATAATATTGTGCTCGGGCCCGTAGGGGAAGCCGGTAATATTTTCGACGCTGTTTTCACCAACTACCAGGATATCATGCTCACGATAACCACCGGCACCCGGCAAGCCCTGGGGCAGCGTCAACATCGGCTCCATCGAAACCACCATCCCCGGTTCAAGCACGGTATCTATATCTTCACGCAATTCCAGGCCCGCCTCACGACCATAGTAATGCGACAAAATGCCAAAAGAATGCCCATACCCAAAGGTACGGTATTGCAGCAGGTCCAGGTCGGCAAAATAGCGATTGATTTCCGCGCAAATGCCCGAGCATGTCACCCCCGGTTTGATCAGCGACAGTCCCAGCTCATGCGCACCGACATTGGCCTTCCAGATCTTTAGTGAGGCGGGGTCAGGTTCGCCGATGAACAGAGTGCGCTCAAGTGCGGTGTAGTAACCCGAGATCATCGGAAAGGTATTCAGGCTCAGAATGTCGCCCGCTTCCAGCGCACGTGTCGTCACCGGGTTATGCGCCCCGTCGGTATTCAGTCCCGACTGAAACCACACCCAGGAATCGCGAATTTCGCTATCGGGGTAAGCGCGCGATATCTCGAGCTCCATCGCATCGCGTCCGGCCATCGCAACATCGATTTCACGTGTTCCGACCTGGATCGCGTCGCGAATCGCTTCACCGCCGATGTCGGCAGTACGCGCACCGCCTTTTATCAATTCTATTTCTTCGCCCGACTTGATCATGCGCAGACCCATAACCTCGCGATTCAGGTCGCAGACTTCGGCGCCACCCAGGAATTCATCCATCAACTCCCTTGCCGCCAGCGTCATGTGATCACCCTCGATACCAAGTCGATGCAGCTTCGGCAGCACCGACTTCACCGCACGCCAATAGTTGTTACGCTGCCAGTCGGTATAAATCACGTTCTCACCGTAGCAGCGGCGCCAGGGTTGGCCCAGATCGATATTCGCCGACACCGTAACACAGCGCTCGGCAGTTACCACGCAGGCATAAGGGCGGCCGAACGAGCAGTACAGGAAACCGGAATAGTAGGCGATGTTATGCATCGAGGTCAGCAGCATCGCATCGACTTCATTACTGGCCATTAGCTGGCGCAATCCGCTGAGGCGATTTTCATACTCGGTATCGGAAAAAGGCAGGTTTGCTTTAGCACCGTTTTCCAGTGCGAAGAACCCGGGACGTTGGCTTTGAGACATAGTAATCACTCCGAAAATGTCCCGGCGTACAGGATCAAAGTATCGGCTTAATCGGCAGCGACGCCATCGTTGCCAGCGGGCAGCGATTTTATCCAGCGCGTCGATGTCAGGCAAGATATAATTCCCGTCTGCCGATTATCCTCAAACGAAAACAATATGTCCTCTCCTCAATTCAATTTACGACCTGCCACTGCATCAGATCGCCCACAGTGGGATGATCTATGGCAGGGTTATCTCGCATTTTACGAATCGAGCCTGGAGGATGAGGTTACCGATCTGCTGTGGCAGCGGATTATGGATCCGTCGCATCAAATTCAGTGCCGGGTCGCCACAACCGGTGACGACAATCTGGTTGGTCTGGTCCACTTCTTCCCGCACGCCCATACCTGGTACGCCAACCCGGTCTGTTATCTCAACGACCTGTTCGTGTTACCGGGTATTCGCGGCGCTGGTATCGGCAAGCTACTGATCGATGCGGTGATCGACGAAGCGAGGCTGCAGGGCTGGAGTGAAATTTACTGGCATACCCAGAATCACAATTCGGTTGCGCGCGGTTTATACGACAAGATTACCGGTGGCACCGACGGTTTCGTCAATTACAGCATCGATGTTTCAAGATTAGATAGCTGATAGTTTCGCGCTCTCACTGTTTATCGTCATGGCGATGCGTCCGTATCGCCAGCCGCCGGCAGCTCGAAATGGAAAGCACTGCCGTGACCTTCTCCCGCGGACTCGACCCAGATTCGACCACCATGCACTTCGATGATACGTTTGACTAACGCCAGCCCGATACCGGTACCATCAATCTTAGTATCGAGCCGATCAAATAACTCGAACACCCGCTCATGAAACTTCGATGCAATGCCGATACCGTTGTCACGCACCCAGCAGTGAACCCAATCATTTTCGCGTTCAGCCCCGATTTCAATGCATGGCTTCTCCTGGTCGCCCATGAACTTTATCGAATTATCGATAAGGTTCTGAAACACCTCATGCAATCTGCCCGGATCGCAGTAAACCTGTGGCATGTCAGCCGCAATCTGCAGGTCTACACCCCGTGCTTCTATTTGCATCGTCACCCGTTCCACGGCTTCATGCACCAGCAAACCCAGATCTCGAACTTCCGGGGCATTCATCTGGCGGCCAACCCTGCTCAGTTCGAGTAATTCATCCAGCAGCTGGGTCATCTTATCGGCAGCGGCACCGATTTGATCGATATCCCTGTCCATCGCCTCAGGACTATCGGTATCAATATCTTTCTTCAGAAAACCGAGAAAACCCTTGATAGTAACCAGCGGAGCTTTCAAATCGTGAGAAACCGTGTAGTTAAAACGCTCGAGCTCTGCATTTTGAGTTTGAAGCTCAATATTCTTGGCCTCAATCTCATCGGCACGCTGCTCTAATTCACGGTTTTTGATCTCTATCTCCAACAGCAATTGACGTTGCCGGAAAAAAAACAGCGATGTAATCGCAATCAAGAATGTCGCCATTAAAGCGATTGAATAGTGATTGAATCTGGATGACGCGATGGAATGCTGAAAATCTTCAACCGATAATCCGATAGCGACGATAAGCGGAAAACTCGGCAGCTTCCTATAGGCGTAGTAACGGGTTACATCGTCGACCACGCTGGTTTGTAGATACAGACCTACCGGATTTTCCTCGAGCCGTTCCCAGAGTTGCGATCCACTGATATTCTGCCCCGGACCTTTGGGCCCATAGGAAGACCTGGAGCGAACGAATTTGTCGTCACCCACCAGCGTTGCAGAACTCTTCGGCCCGATCTGCATGGTATTGAAAAATTCAGTGATATGCTTAGCCTCGAGTGCGAGAAAAATAACGCCCCCGAATTCACCATCCGGTTTGTCAAAGCGCCGCACCAACCTGATGATAAGCTTACCGCTGTTACGCCCCCTGTGTAGCCTTGAGACGAGCAATTCATCAGTTTGCGAGTTCTGCTGGAATTTAAAGTAATCGCGATCTCTGGCAGTTACTCCTGGCTTGATCTCGTGGCCGGAAACCAGCAAAGGTACACCGTTTTCGTCCATGACGGTGATGTGGGATGCGATAGATTTGTCGAGCGGGACCTCGGCCATCAATCGCTCGACCTGGGCGAGGTCATAATTCCTCAGGTACTCACGTCGTACCAACTTCAGATACGCGTCACCGTAGTCAAAAATACCGACCACATGGCGTTCGAAAAACACCGAGATTTGATGCGCCTGGTCGGCGGCATCCTTTAAACGCATCGCTTCTTCCCGGGCGACGAAGCTATACGAGACAATCCAGACAAGCAACGAAAGGATTGCGCCCGTAATCAGATAATGTTTGCCGGATGATTTAATATATTTTTCCCGAAAGCCCCGCCCCGGGGTTTACCTGTTAATATAGCTCGGGTTTGCGTCTGTAACGACTACAACGGGATAATTCACGATTGATTATTTCTATTTCGATCGTGTTTACGCATGTCGTTTATGTGCTCTGCCGGGTCGTTTATCGGTTGACTGCGATATTCGCATTCTGTTTAAACTTATCGTTCGCAGGGGACACCTCCTTAACCTGGCTCTAACTGCAGGCTACGGGTACCTGACACCGGGTGTTCTGATAGCAGACTCAACCAAAGCGGCGCTTATGCATTATTCAGCTTTCAACCTGGTAAAACAGGCATTAACCGGCAATCGTGGCTGGACCAGGGCCTGGCGTAATCCGGAGCCCAGGAAGAAATATGACGTTATCATCATCGGTGGCGGAGGGCATGGTCTCGCGACCGCTTACTACCTGGCAAAACTGCACGGCGTGACCAACGTTGCTGTATTGGAGAAAGGTTATATCGGCGGCGGCAATACCGGGCGCAACACGACTATCGTGCGCTCGAACTACATGCTGAACCCCAACTCGCAGTTCTATGAGCATTCGATGAAACTGTGGGAAGGCCTGAGCCAGGACTTGAATTACAACGTCATGTTCAGCCAGCGCGGCGTATTGAACCTTATTCATAATGACGCCCAGCGTGACGCCTTCGCCCGCCGCGGCAACGCGATGCGTCTGAATGGCGTCGACGCTGTCATGCACGATCTGGAAGGCGTGAAGAAATTGATGCCACACCTCGATTTCTCTAAAAATACGCGATTCCCGATTCAAGGGGGCCTGGCACAGCCGCGTGGCGGCACCGCTCGTCACGATGCGGTCGCCTGGGGATATGCGCGTGGCGCTGATCGGCTCGGCGTCGACATAATCCAGAAGTGCGAAGTCACCGGCATCAAACGCGATGGCGACAAGATACTGGGTGTCGAAACCTCCCGCGGTTTTATCGCTGCGGGCAAGGTTGGCGTCGCGGTGGCGGGTAACTCGAGTCGCGTATTTGATATGGTCGGGATGAAACTGCCGATCGAATCGCATGTGTTACAGGCCTTCGTAACCGAAGGTATCAAGCCGTTGGTGGATACCGTTTGCACTTTTGGGGCGGGTCATTTTTACATTAGCCAGTCGGACAAGGGCGGCCTGGTTTTCGGTGGCGACATAGACGGCTGGAACACCTACGCGCAACGCGGCAACCTGCCAACCTTTAATCATGTCGTTGCCGGCGGCGTCACCATGATGCCCTGCCTGGCACGGTTGCGAGTATTGCGCCAGTGGGGTGGCGTCATGGACATGTCGATGGATGGAACGCCGATTATCAGTAAAACCCCGATTGATAATCTCTATATGAATGGCGGCTGGTGTTATGGCGGTTTCAAGGCAACTCCGGCTTCAGGCTGGGTATTCGCACATACGATCGCGCATGACAAGGCGCATGCGTTGAATACCGAGTTCACGCTGGAGCGTTTTCGTGAGGGCAATATGCTTGATGAAAAAGGCGTTGGCGCCTCACCCAAAGCACACTAGGAGGTAATGACATGCTAAGAATAGAATGCCCCTGGTGTGGGCTGCGCAATGAAGACGAATTCTCTTATGGTGGCGATGCCACCGTCGAACGCCCCGCCGATGACGCCTCGCAGGACGCCTGGTACGACTATGTGTACACGCGTGACAATCCCGCCGGTCGGCACCGCGAGTACTGGCACCACATCAATGGCTGCCGCGCCTGGCTGGTGCTGGAACGCAATACGCTAACCCACGAAATTTTCAGCATTGTGCCGGCTTCGCCGAATCTGCCGATCAGTCAGCAGGGGGGTGGGTCAGAATGACTCAGCAATTTCGCACCACCAGCGGCGGCCGAATCAATCGCGGACGTTCGATCGGTTTTACCTTTGACGGTAAACACTACCGGGGGTATGAGGGCGATACCCTCGCCTCCGCGCTACTCGCCAACGGCGTGCACCTGGTAGGACGCAGCTTCAAGTATCATCGTCCACGTGGTATCCAGACCGCCGGCTCTGAAGAACCCAACGCGATTGTAGAATTGCGTACCGGCCCGCGCAAAGAACCCAATACACGCGCGACTACGATCGAACTGTTCGACGGCCTGGTCGCAAACAGTCAAAACCGCTGGCCTTCACTGGCCTTCGATATCATGTCGGTGAATAACCTGTTTTCGCCGCTGCTGTCGGCGGGCTTTTACTACAAGACCTTCATGTGGCCGGTCTCTTTCTGGACCAACGTCTACGAGCATGTCATCCGCCGCGCGGCAGGCCTCGGTACCGCCGCCACCGAAGCCGACCCTGATTCCTACGAGCAATGCCATGAGCACTGCGATGTACTGGTGGTCGGTGCCGGACCCGCCGGATTGTCCGCCGCGCTGGCCGCAGCCGAGTCTGACGCGCGCGTCATTCTGGTGGACGAACACCCGCTGCTGGGTGGCTCGCTGAACACCGAGAATTTTACCATTGAGGGTAAACCCGGCAGCGACTGGGCGGCCGAGGCGGTCGCACAGCTCGAGGCCATGGACAATGTACATGTATTTAATCGCACCACCGTGTTTGGTTATTACGATCACAATGTGGTCGCAGCGGTCGAAAAGGTAAGCGATCATCTGCCGGTACCGCCAAAGGGCCATCCACGCCAGCGCATGTGGACCTTCTACCCGCAACGAGTTGTTATCGCCACTGGTGCAACCGAGCGCCCACTGGTTTTCGGCAACAACGACAAACCGGGCATTATGCTTGCCTCAGCCGTGCGGGCCTATGTCAATCACTATGGGGTTAAACCCGGCAGGCGAGCCGTGGTTGCGACTAACAATAATGACGCTTATCGAACCGCGCTCGACCTGCATCGCGCCGGTGTCGCCGTCACCGCGGTAGTCGATTCTCGTGCGCATCCGCAGGCACCCCTGGCAGCCGAACTCGAAGAACTTTCGATTCGCCTGATCACCGGGGGCACCGTCGGCGCTGCCGAAGGTAGTCGCCACGTCAAGTACGCCCAGATTGTTACCACCCAGGGCGATACCCTGGACCCGGAACGCATAAAATGCGATATGATCGCCTGCTCCGGCGGCTGGAATCCCAATGTGCATCTGCACAGCCAGTCGGGCGCCAAACCGGTATACGATGCTTCGATCTCTAGCTTCGTCCCGGGTGAATCGCGCCAGGCAGAGACCTCGGCCGGTGCTGCAAAGGGTAGCTTTGGTCTGCAGCAATGCCTCGATCAGGGCGTCGCCGCAGGCATCGAAGCCGCCAGACTTGCCGGCTTCGAAGGCAGTGGTTTCAGTGCCGCCAAAGCCGAGGATGAAACCGCCTACGCGATCGAGGCATTGTGGATTTCGCCAACCCCTTACAACAAGTCCTACAAGCAATTTGTCGATCAGCAAAACGACGTCAAGGCCAGCGATGTCGCACTGGCCTCGCAGGAGGGATTCGACTCGGTCGAATTGCTGAAGCGTTACACCACCCAGGGTATGGCGACCGACCAGGGCAAAACCAGCAACGTAAACGCGCTGGCGATTCTCGCCTGCCAGCGTGGTGAGCCGGTGCCCGATGTTGGTATTACGACCTTTCGCCCACCCTACGTGCCGGTGGCGATGGGCGTGTTTGCCGGGCATACCGTCGGGCAGGATTTCATGCCGATACGCCGTACCGCGATCCATGACTGGAATGTGAAACAGGGGGCCGTGTTTATCGAAGCCGGCCTGTGGTTGCGGGCGCGTTATTACCCGCAAAGACCGGGCGACACGATGAACGACTGCTATATCCGTGAAACCAACGCGACCCGCGACAATGTCGCGCTGGTCGACGTGACCTCGCTCGGCAAGATTGATATCCAGGGGCCGGACGCGCCCGAATTTCTAAACCGCCTGTATATCAACAACTGGCTTAAACTACCGGTTGGCAAGGCCCGCTACGGCGCCATGCTGCGCGAGGATGGCATGGTTTACGACGATGGCACTACCTCACGCCTCGGTGAGAATCATTTCTACATGACTACCACCACCGCCAACGCAGCCTCGGTACTCGCGCATATGGAGCAGTATCACCAGACTGAATGGCCTGAGCTAGACGTGGTATTTTGTTCGGTCACCGAACAATGGACCGGCATCGCGGTCGCCGGACCCAATAGCCGCAAGCTACTGGAAAAGGTTATCGATATCGATATCAGCAACGCAGCCTTTCCCTTCATGGGCGCCGGCGAGTGCATGATGAACAACATCCCGGGACGCCTGTTCCGCATTTCATTCTCCGGCGAACTCGCCTATGAAATCAACGTGCCCGCCGACTATGGTGAACAGGCCTGGCTGGAACTGCTCGAAGCGGGCAAGGAAATGGGGGTCTCCGTTTATGGCACCGAGGCACTCGGCACCATGCGTATCGAAAAAGGCCATGTCGCCGGCTCCGAACTCGATGGTCGTACTACCGCACAGGACCTGGGTCTCGAAGGCATGGCCAATCGCAGCAAGCATTTCATCGGCAAGCACAATTCCGTGCGCCCGGCATTGCTGGCCGAGGGCCGCTTGCAGGTCGTCGGGCTGAAGTCCCTGGAACCGGGCAGAAACCTGCGCATCGGTGCCCACCTGGTCGATCCAACAGTTACCCTGGAGACTGTAAGCCAGTCACAGGGACATGTGACCACCACGACCTACAGCCCGCAACTCGATTGTGGCATCGCGCTAGGCTTGTTGGTCGACGGAGCTACGCGACATGGTGAGCAGATCGAGGCGGTGTTCCCGCTCGACGATGAAACGCTTAAAGTCGAGGTCTGCCATCCTGTATTTATCGACCCCGAAGGAGAACTCGTCCGTGCCTGATAAACAAGACTTACCGGTACGCCAGTCACCATTGTTACCGATCGCAGGCGATAGCATCGTCGATTTCGCGAATGTTCGCCTGACCGAACGCAAGGCGCTGACCACAATCCAGGTACTGACCTTCACCGGCAAACACCTGGACGCCGCGACGGCAATCGGCAAGGCGCTGGGGGTTGAATGCTCGACCGAACCCGGGGTATGTAGTTCCGATGGGCCTACCCAGGTTTGCTGGAATGGCCCCAATAGCTGGATGATTATCGCCAGTGATGCAGAAAGCGGTCGCGCAGCCGGTGAGTTGCTGCAGACACTGCAGGTCGCCGTGGGGGATCTCGGCGCAGTTGTCGACCAGAGTCACGGTCGTTGTGGCTTACGTTTAAGCGGTGCCCGCGCCCGCCAGGTGATGGCGAAAAATACCGCGATCGATCTGCATCCGCGCGCCTTCGGGCCGGGCAGGTGTGCAATGACTTCGGTGGCGCATATGAACGCCACTATCGTACAGGTTGACGATATACCGACTTACGATTTATTCGTGATTCGCAGTCTCGCGCGTTCGTTCGCCCACGCCATCGAGCACGCCTGTCATGAATTTGAACGCGATTAACAGCGCTTAAGTTATCGCAATGCTTTCAGGTTTGAAATCAACAGCTGTTTCTGGCGATTGACTTCTTCACTGATCTGGTGCGCCAGGTCAAGCTCCGGTCCGCAGCAGTTAGCCGTCGTCTTCAGGTGGTTCTTGGTTGTTTTTTCAACGGTCTTTACCAGCAACTGGCTCACGATTTGCGTAATTTGCTCTTTTTCGGCGTCTGACAGGTCATGGGTCGCCAACGCCGACATAATCTCGCTGGCTGTATTTTCAATGGAGCTTTCAACTGACATACTTTTTTCCTCTGGTTTTTAGAGCGCGTCCAGGCTCTGCTCAAGATCGTTTATCAAATCCCGACAATTTTCGATACCAATTGACAGGCGCAGCAGGTTTTGCGGCACTTCACTAAGCGGTCCTTCCACCGAAGCACGATGTTCGATCAGGCTTTCAACACCACCTAGCGACGTGGCGCGTACGAACAACCGGGTTTTCCCGGCGATACGTTTTGCTTCATCGGCGCCCCCTTCGACCAGTAATGATAACATCCCACCGAAGCCCTGTGTCATCTGTCTTTTGGCGATTTCATGTCCGGGATGACTTTCCAGGCCGGGATACAGCACCCGCTGCAGCCGCGGATGGCCTTCGAAATGCCGTGCCAGGCGCAACGCGCTCTGTGACGCCTTCTCGAAACGTACAAACAGGGTTCGCATGCCACGCAATAATAACCAGGCCTCGAAGGGACCGAGAATGCCGCCAGTCAGGGTCCGTACCAGCTTGATTTCTTCCCAGCGTTCGTCCCGTTTCGCCGTTACCAGGATTCCCGCGACCACATCACTATGACCATTGAGGTACTTCGTAGCGGAGTGGAATACAATATCGGCCCCGTGTTCCAGTGCCCGTGTCGTCACCGGAGATGTAACGGTGCCGTCGACCGCCAGTATCGCGCCTGCCTGGTGCGCAATCTCGGCCGCCAGCGCAATATCGATGACGTCCCAGGTTGGATTTACCGGTGACTCGATCCAGACCACGGACGTCTTGCCGGGCTGAACCGCGCGCCGCAACTCCTCGATATCTCCCGCATCGAACAGGCTTAGTCCTATCGCGCGTTTTTCCGAAATGCGCCGTATCCAGTCCTGTGCACCGTGGTACATGACACGCGGTGCGACCACGTGTTCGCCGGTATTCACGGTTTCGAAAAACGCGCAAACCGCCGCCATACCCGAAGCAAAGCACTTTGCATCCGCCCCTCCATCGAGTTCCGCGCAAACTTTTTCCAGCACTTCCCAGGAAGGATTACCGGCACGGCTATAACTGTAGTTGCCGATATGCGCATAGTCCTGGTCTCTGGCATAAGTGGTCGAAAATTGTAACGGTGGACTAATCCCTCCGCTCACCTCGTCAACATAGTGACAGGCCTGCGCGATGCGGGACTCCATGGAGGATGTGATATCGTTTTTCATCTAAACCCTGCTGATAAAATTAAAGACCAAAGTCAACAAAAAAAGATTTATCATAACACCAATAATCCCGTATTCTTGAGACAGTCAGGTTTTCCCTATTGAGACTTACTCATGGCCGCCAATCCCTATTCCATCGACAGCTCTGATCGCAAGATCGATCCCGGCCGCAAACCGGAATTCGCATTGAAGCCGGACGGTTCACCCGATGACAATGATCGCGTCGAGATCGGGCCGACCGCACTCGCGTTCGCCGAATGGGAATCGCTTGGCCTCGAATGCCCGCAGCTCGACTCGATGCGCGAATTCCGTCTGCAACGCCTGGTAAAGGAACTGCAAAAACACGACTACGGCGGCATCGTATTATTCGATCCACTGAATATTCGCTACGCCACTGATTCCACCAACATGCAACTGTGGATCACTCATAACCCGGCGCGCGCCTGCTTTGTCTCGGCGGATGGCTACATGGTGCTGTTCGATTTTCACAGTTGCGACCACCTTTCCGATCATCTGCCGCTGGTAAAAGAGTTGCGCAGTGGTGCATCGTTTTTTTACTTCGAGTCAGCAAATCGGGGCGAAGAGCATGCGCTGAAATTCGCCAATAGTATCGACGAGTTGATGCGCACCCATGCAGGCGAGAATCGGCGCCTGGCGGTCGATAAAATCGAAATCGCCGGGCTGCGCGCGCTCGAAAAGGTCGGGTTTCAAGTGTTCGAAGGGCAGCCGGTTACCGAGGAGGCCCGGGTCATCAAGGGCCCGGACGAAATCAGGGCGATGCGTTGCGCGATTGCCGCCTGCGAAGCCGCGATGTACGAAATGCAGGATGCCGTCGAAGCCGGCAAAAGCGAAAATGAAATCTGGTCGGTGTTGCATGCGGGCAATATAAAACGCGGCGGCGAGTGGCTTGAAACACGAATATTTTCATCGGGGCCACGCACCAACCCATGGTTCCAGGAATCGGGGCCGCGCATCATCGCCGATGGCGAACTACTCGCACTCGATACCGACATGGTCGGCACCTACGGCATGTGTTGTGATATCTCGCGCACCTGGCTGTGCGGAGATGTCGAGCCCACCGCCGATCAAAAGCGCATCTACCAGATGTCTTACGAACACATTATGACCAACATGGAGCTGCTCAAGCCCGGGGTCAGGTTCAGCGAGATCACCGAAAAGGCGCATCGTTTACCAGACAACTGTATCCCTAATCGCTACGGCGTGGTGATGCATGGTGTCGGCCTGTGCGATGAATACCCCGCGATTCGCTATCGCGAGGATTACGATGCCCACGGCTATGAAGGTGTTTTCGAGCCTGGCATGGTCATATGTGTCGAGGTTTACGCCGGCGAAGTCGGCGGCAGGGAAGGGGTCAAGCTGGAAGACCAGGTACTGATCACCGAAGATGGCTACGAAAACCTGATCAGCTATCCTTTCGAGGAAAAACTTCTAGCCTAGTTTCCGCAATACTCAGGCTTTCTACGCGGTGGGTTCAGTGATGGGTTCCTGGCCTTTCAATTCTTCTTTCCGGTGTGCCATATAGGCCTGCAGAGCTTCCTCGACTGCCGGATTCACGGGCGGGGGCTCAAACTCTTCGAGAATCTTAGGCCACAGTTCGGTGGCCCGGGTGGTGGCGTCCTTGGAACCGGCCAGAGCCCAGTTCTCGCTGTTTTGCCAGTCGCTGATAAATGGTTCGTAAAACGCGTTCTTGTAGCGCTCCATGGTGTGTGCGCAACCGAAGAAATGGCCGCCCGGACCCACTTCACGCATCGCTTCCAGTCCGGTTTCCGCCAGATCTATCTTGAGCGGTTCGAGCATCTTGCTCATGTGCTGCAGCATTTCGCAATCGATAACCAGTTTCTCGAAGGATGCAACCAGGCCACCTTCGAGCCATCCGGCAGTGTGATAAATCAAATTGCCATAACCCATGACCGCACCCCAGAGTGCCATCTGGGTTTCATAGGTGGCCTGTGCATCGACCGCGTTGGACGCGTTGCAGGCGCTACTGCGATAAGGCAGCTTGTATTTGCGCGCCAGCTGGCCGCCGGCGATATTGGCGAGCGCGTTCTCAGGCGTGCCGAAAGCAGGCGAACCCGAGCGCATATCGACATTGGAGGTAAACCCGCCGTAAACTACCGGAGTACCCGGATTGGTCAACTGTAACAGCGCGATGCCGACCAGCGCTTCCGCGTTCTGTTGCGCCAGCGCACCGGCCATGGTGGACGGCGTCATGGCACCCATTAATGTAAACGGTGTCACGGTAACCGGTTGACCAAACAGCGCCATCTGCATTGCTCCGTAAGCCATAGCGTCGTCCAGCTTGCGCGGAGAATTGACGTTGATGTTGGTCATTACACTCGGGCTGGACTTCATTTCCTCCATGCTCAGTCCACGCGCGATCGCAGTCATTTCTATGGCATCACGGGCGCGCCCTCCTCCTATTCCGGTGGCGAAAAAAGGCTTGTCGGAAAGCGTTAAATTAATGAAAGTGGTGTCCAGGTGACGTGAGTTCGCCGGCATTTCGGTCGGTGCGGTAGCCTGGTTACCAAAAAATGTCAGCACATTGAAGTACTGCCCGAAACTGATCAGTTTCTTGTAATCTTCAAGATTGCCCGCGCGTCTTCCATTGATATTGTCGTGCACATTTGGCGTTCCCGACACCAGCCCGAAATTGATTATGTTGCCACCCACCAGCAGGGTCTGTTCTGGATTACGCGGGGTGACCTCGAAAGTCTCGGGTGCCTGGGCAACGGTGTCGAGCAACAGTCCCCGTTCCATGCGTACCACCCCCTGCTCATCCACACTTGCACCCGCCTTGCGAAGTAAATCCAGGGCCATGTCACCCATTACCTCTATGCCCTCTTCTTCGACGATTCGCAGCGAGACATCGTGAATAAAATCGAGCTGCTCTTCGTCCAGAGCTTCGAGAGGTGCAAAACGATTGCGCAAGACCTTGCGTTCTAACTGATGCACAGCTACTGGTGCTTCGGCAGGTGCCTGGCGTCGACGCCGACGACTAGATCGGTTCATGTTTAATTGATACCTGTTTAACGATGTGCGCTGGACACGCTAATCCTATATGATCGTTACCCTGTTAGCGATTTTTTATGATTTCACCCTGATAGGTAAAGACATGGCCAGAAACGCCAAAGTACGCGGTTTATCCGACATCCTGACTTATTTCCGACGTAATGAAACGCCTATTTTCTTCGTTTCACCGACCGCGTTTAATTTGCTCGGCGTGGAGAAATTTGTAAACCGTTTTTTTCATATCAATTATTTCGACTCCTTTGACGGTATGCACCCACGCGTCTTCGTACCCGAAGAAAAAAGCCATGCCGAGTTCGAGTCAATGGAAGACGTCTGTAATTACATGCTGCAGCACAAGGAAGTCATCGATAAGATCAGGAAAGCAGGCCACGGTCCTGCCAAACTGCTTTTCGTCATGCTCGATGAAAAAACCGAGGAAATCTGCAGCGATCTTGGCGTCGATATCGCACTACCCCCGGTGGCGCTGCGTAATAAGCTGGATTCAAAGATCGAGCTCACGCGGCTCGCCAATGAAGCCGGAATCGATAGTGCACCGAACGTACTTGGCAAGGCAGACAGTTTCGAGGAACTGATGAAGGTCGCAAAAAAGGGCAAACTGGGTAATGACCTGGTTGTCCAGACCCCCTATGGCGACTCGGGGCGCACCACGTTTTTCATCAAATCAGAGGCTGACTGGAACAAGAATGCCGACGACATGAAAGACGAACAGCTGAAAATCATGAAACGTATCAATCATATGCCCGGGACGCTCGAAGTGTGCGTCACCCGGCATGGCACACTTTCCGGACCAATTCAAACCGACATCACCGGATTCGAAGAAATTACCCCTTACAAGGGTGGCTGGTGCGGCAACGACGTCTGGCCCAAGATTTTCAATGCAAAAATTCGGCGCGAGCTGCGTAACATGGCCGCCAACCTGGGCGACCGTCTGTACAAGGAAGGTTATAAAGGCGTGTTTTGCATGGATTTTCTGCTCGATACCGACGATGGCACGCCTTACCTGGGTGAGGTTAATCCGCGCATTAGTGGTGCCAGCCCACTGACCAACCTGATTACCGCGCATTATGGCGGAGTTCCATTATTCCTGTTTCATATGCTCGAGTACCTCGATGTCGATTACGAGATCGACCTGAGAAAGGTGCAAAATCGCTGGAATGAGTACGACTTCTGGAGCCAGCTGGTGTTGAAACAAACCGAGGACAAGGTAAGGCAACTCACGCATGCACCGCAAAGCGGGGTATGGCGAATGGACAAGTACGGCGGCATCAACTTCGATCGTAGCGACCTCGACTGGACCAACGTAATCGACAACGACGAAGCCTATTACCTGCGGGTTTATCGCGAAGGTGACTATACCTACAAGGGGGCGGATCTCGGGATTATCGTTTCACGTGGGCGGATGCAAACCGAACAACGCGAATTGCGCGATCGCGCCAAGCAGTGGACCGCTGCAATTAATGCCGAATTTCACGGTATCGAACCCAGCGCAGTGCCCGAACTCTACCAGGATCCATATCGATCGAAACTGTTTTAGGCAGTTTGATCCAGTGGCCCGCAGGCCGGGGTCACAATCGAGTTATCCCAGCCGATGAGCTGCTCAATAGCTTCGGCGACTCGTAGTACTTCGTAATCACTGCCTTCGGGCCCAATTATCTGCAGCGACAAAGGCAGGCCTTGATCACCGATTCCCATCGGAATAGCGCAGGCAGGCATACCCACCAGGTTGGCATCATAGAGAAAACTCGCCCAGTCCAGCCAGGGCAACTCGATATGCGTGTCATCGATTTTACGCGGATGAATCGTGCCATGTGGAAATGCTTCGCAGCCCAGCGTCGGCGTCAGCAATATGCGCGCTCCGTGACGCTCGAACAGTTTGTTGTAGTGTTCACGAATCACCTTTCGGTGGGCCTGAGCCTCATCGAAATCATCAGCGCTGAACTGCTCGCCAAAGTCGATAAAACCTTTCGCCACCTCGCCCAGGTAATCCAGATTGTAGGCGCTACCTCGCGCGTGCTCGGCCGCATCGTAACAGGCGGTAACCGCCCAGGTGACTACCGATGACTGTAGTCCCGGACTATCATTAACCAGTTTGAAACCTGATTTCTCCAGCTTGTCGATGACATTACGAAAAGCTTCACGCACATCGGTGTCGACAGGCGCAAAACCCAGATCTTCAGAGTAAATTATCGCCGCGTCGGCATCAGGCAACTCATCCGGTTGACTGAAATCCGGACTCAAGATGTCGAAAAACATCCGCGCGTCGGCAACACTGCGTGTCATCGGCCCGTAGGACACTATCGATTGCCAGGAAGGGAAACAGGGATCACGGGGAATAGCGCCAAAACTCGGTTTGAAACCGACTATACCGCAAAATCCAGCCGGAATACGAATCGAACCACCCCCGTCACCGCCCAGTGAAAAGACGCCAAGTCCAGCAGCAACGGCTACCGCGGCACCACCCGACGAGCCTCCACAGGTTCGCCCGATATCCCAGGGATTCGACGTCAAACCATACATATCAGAATGCGTTACACCGGTGAGGCTGAATTCGGGGCAGGTTGTCTTGGCCATGACGATGGCATCTTCCTGCTCGAGCAACTCGATGGCACGGCAGGTTTCGGTAGGAACAAAATCACTCAGGACATGCGAGCCATTGGCGCAAGTATAACCCGCCAGGAACTGGGAATCCTTGATCGTTATCGGTAGCCCGCATAAGCGTCCACCCTTGCCGGCAGCTAATTTCCTGTCGGCTTCCTGCGCCGCCTGGCGCGCGCGACTATACAGGGTCAGCGCAAACGGATTCAAATGTGGCGTAAGATCATCGGCGCGTGCGATGGTCTGTTCGAGCAACTCGGTCGCACTGGTCTGGCCAGTACGCAAAGCATCTAGTTGTTCAATTGCTGTTGTTTTCAATATCTGCCCGTTTTGGAAACTAACGGGCCGGAATTGCTTCCGGCCCCTGGTAACATCTAGCTTATGCAGCTACGGTTTGGTCTGCAAGTGCTTCCTGAGCCGAAGGCGCCGCATATGGAACTTCAGCGTCAACAGGTAAGGCTGCTTCGAATTCGAAACCAGCGCGTGCGCGACGTGCAACTTCTTCCTGGCTTACATTTTCGATCTTACTGGCAATAGACCATAAGTGACCATTACCATCTTGCAGAATTCCGGTGCGATCGCCCCAGAAAGCTTCGTAAACAGGCGTATGCACGATAGCGCCGGCTTCAATAGCGCGTTCCCAGCTGGCGTCGACATCATCGACATACAGGTGAATCTGACTGGCGGATGCACCCACGCTGATTGGCGAATAAACACCTTGCTCGGGTGCTTGCTGGTTTAGGGCTATAATGCTGTTGCCGATCTTCATAGTGGCATGCATTGCAGGTGCCTCGTCAGTGCCAACAAGGCGGGTTAACATTTCAGCACCGAAAGCAGCCTGGTAAAACGCCAGCGCGGCATCGACATTGTAAACAGTTAAACAGGTGGTAGCGGTGCGATAACCGCGTGGGATCGGTGAAATTTTCTTACTCACAATATGCTCCATGATGTGGATTGATAAAAATTAGAATCAAAAAACTTCTGAATCTAGAAATGTAGTCACAAAAAATTGCAGTCGGCTACATCATGAACCATAATGTAGTTAATAAGTCAGAATTAGTCAACACCATGAGTCAAGATGTCGAACTAGGTATCGTCGGATCGGTCACCCAGGCCGATTTAGCGCCGTTGCGTGACAGCAGTCGACTGGGCGAATTTGCGCTGGTATACCGTATCGAACGACTACATCGGGGTGGTGGTTACGGTAACCAGGGCAAGCACCCGCTCGCCTGGGCAGTCGCCGTCTATGTCGATAATCAATTATGCCGGGTGTACAACGCGCGGGGTGCGGGCCGGGAATGGAACAGCATCGACCGACTGTGCAGCTGGCTGCGCGAACAGGGATTCTGGTACTGGTGGACACGTAACGATCTCGAACCGGTCGGCGCGGCGGTCATCGAAGCCGAAGATAGCGGCGATGTCCCGTCACCGACAATGATTGACCCCCCGTTTTCACCCTTTTGATGAACCCTGCGACACAAATGGATTTCACCTTCCGCGCCTTTGCGGAAGATGCCCCCGCAGCTGTATGGCAACACCACTTCAAACAATTATGGCCGGCGTATCGTCGCTGGTTCCTGCGTTACGGCGAAGCCGACCGACCAACCTACCTTCAATCCGCGCAGGCCTTGACACGATATATGCCCGAATTCGTGCCGATTTACGAAACCATGGTCGACCTCGCCGGTGGCGGTGATCATGCCGCACGCTTTCTCGCCCAGTATTGCCCACCGCCATTGTTTCGCGGCTGCTCGCAGGCGGTATATCATGCCGACGAAGCGGTCATGGTACGCAGTTACGATTACTCGCCTTACGTCTTTGACGGTCTTTTGATGCGTAGCAAATTCGGCCAGCGTGAAGTCATCGCCATGCTCGATTGCATGTCCGGGGTACTCGATGGAATCAACAGCGATGGACTGGCCGTATCGATGTCTTTCGGCGGTCGCGAAGAATTCGGTGAAGGCTTTGGCATCTCGATCGCGTTGCGCTACCTGCTCGAATTCGCCGGTGACGTCAAGGAAGCCTGTGAATTGATCCGCCGCATCCCGATCCAGGGCGCATACAACATTATGCTGCTCGACCGCGACACCAACTTCGAAACCGTGGCCGTCGCCGCCGGGCAGGAGGCTCAGTTTCTCGGCAGCCATGTTGCTACCAACCACCAGGCAGACAGTCACTGGCCAATCTACGAAGAAAAAGTACTCACCCACGTCCGCTTCGAGCACCTGCATGATGTCACTGCCGCGCGCCAGCATACCGCGCAGGCATTTGCGCGTGAATTTCTGCAATTTCCACTTTTTCATACCCATTTCGCACGCGGCTTCGGCACGCTTTACGATGCCGCGTTTTACCCGCAACGCATGAGCTGTGAGTATTTCTGGCCCCACAACGAGTGGCAATTCGACTTCCACAGCTTTACCGAACGCGAATACCCGGTTATTTTCGTCGACCCTGAGGGCTACCCTGAAAACAGTGAAGCTTACGGCGAGATATACACCAGCAAACCGATACCGGTGCTGCAGTTCTAGCAATCCGCTACCTGTCAAATTCGCCATCCCTGCACAGGCACATTGAATTGCCCGGAATAGATAACTGATCGCAGGTTCACTTGCGTTCTAAAGCTACCTCGGGGGTAAGGAATACGAGTGAAGCCTTCCCCCTGGAGAGTTCAAACTACCCTCCATAAAGAAGTCTACAGGGTTATGCGATCAGCTATTCCTGCAGTTTTTGCAGCGCTGCTTCGGTGAACAGCTGCAGACCTATCTCGGGTTCGTAGCCGTGAATTTCCTTGACGTCGAGCGCACGAATAAAGGCGAGAATTGCCTCGCTGATCACCTGCCCCGGCACCAGAACCGGGAAGCCTGGTGGATAAGGTGTTACGAAACTGGCGGACACTAATTCGCGACCGGACTTCATTGCGGCGCCAATGGTTTTCTCGTCGATGGTCATGTACTCGCAATTTTCATCGTCATAGGCAAGAAAGAACGCGCTGCGAATATCGCCCTCTGCTGTCACGACCTTTTTCGTCGCACTCGGGCTGAACGCGGCGTGAAAGTAACTGAAATCGGGTAACGGCGGCAGTTCCTGGGATAATGACTTGATCTTTTTTTCGATTAATTTCCGCTCAACTCGGCTCCCGTCTTCTCGATCCTGCTCCAGTTCGGTCGCAATTTTAACCAGCACCTCGATCAGAAAAGCAACCGAACTGCGGGTGGTACCGATATTGGTCATGAATAGCACGGTGTTGCGCGAGGTCTTGTTGATCTGGATGCCGTACTTGTCCATCAGGTATTCATTCTTGAAGGTGTCGCCGTCAACACCGGTGAGGCCGATGTAAAGTGTCAGGCGCGTCAAATCGATGACAAAATCATCAGTAGCCCAGGCTTCTTCCATGCGCGTGTTACGCCAGCCTTTTTCCTTATCGAAATAACAATCAATACCTGAAGGTCTGTATTCTTCTGGGATCATTTCCTTGGCGTTTAAAAATCGAAAATAGCGACTCAGCAACGGATGCGACGCGACCCGTTCGCGAATTGCCATCGCCAGCTCGATCTGCTTTTGCACCATTTCAAAGCCTTCCAGTTCAACCTGGCGCCGGCCGATATCGAGCGATGCCAGGATCTGGTAATTGGGCGATGTCGAGGTATGCGTCATAAAAGCCTCGATAAAGGGTTCCTGCACCTTGTGGTTGAAATCCTGATCACTAATATGAATCATCGAGCCCTGGCGCAGCGAAGTCAGCGACTTGTGGGTCGACTGGGTTGCATAGGTGCGTACCCGAACCTTGTCCGGATCCGGCAGCAAACGCTCATCAATGAGGTCGGCATCCTTTAATTTGGCGATGCGTTTTATGTAGTCGGCGTACTCCAGGGCGTATTCTTCGCTGCGATAACGCGCCTTGAGTCGTGTCGCAGTCGCCATCGCGGTACGGCGACGATAGGTCGGGGTAAAGCCCGCGAACGCAAACCAGGCTTCGTCCCAGAGGAAAATGAGATCGGGTTTGATTGCCAGGCACTCTTCCATGACGCGCTCGACGTTGTAGACCACCCCGTCGAAGGTGCAATTGGTCAGTAACAGCATCTTGACCTTGTGCAACAGGCCGGCCTTTTTATACAGCACGAGTTGGCGCTTGATTTCCTTGAGCGGCACTGCGCCATACATCGAGTAGTCGTTCAATGGATAAGAGTCGAGATAACAGACGTGGGCCCCCGCCAGCACCATGCCGTAGTGATGTGACTTGTGGCAATCGCGGTCAACCAGGATGATATCGCCCGGTTTGACCAACGCCTGCACCACGATCTTGTTCGCGGTCGAGGTGCCGTTGGTGACAAAGTAGGTACGCTTGGCGCCAAACGCACGCGCGGCGAGTTGCTGGGCTTTCTTGATCGGTCCGTGCGGCTGCAGCAGCGAATCGAGTCCGCCCGAGGTTGCCGAGGTTTCCGCGAGAAATATATTCATGCCGTAAAACTGCACCATGTCCTTGATCCAGTGTGACTTGGTTATCGATTTTCCACGCGAAATCGGCATCGCATGAAACACCCCGGTTGGCTGCCGGCTATATTTGCGCAACGCGGTAAAGAAAGGTGTCTGGTAGCGCGTCTGGATGCCGCGCAGAATATTCAGGTGCAAGTCCAGGTAATCTTCCTGCTGGTAAAAAATACGCGAGAATTTTTGCGTGACGCTACCCGCAATATCCTCAACCGCGGCATCGGTAACCAGGTACAGATCGAGCTCCGGGCGCAGCTCGGCTAACCAGTTACCCAGCAGTGGGCCGCGTTCGATATCGAGTGCATCTTCATAGTCAGACTCATCGATACGGGCGAGGTAACGCTGCAGGATTTCGAGATGATTGACCGAGCGCAACGGGAAACCGTAACGGATAACCGCTACCTGGATATTGTAATTAAACATTACTGCAATCAGTGCGTCCTCGAAACTCGGAACCACGACGATATCGTAGATAAACTGATCTTCAGGTCGCCTCAGTTCATGCAGGCTTTCGCGCAGCCGCTTGACATCTTCCGGGCCGCTTTCGTCCACAAACAGCACCTCGAAATAGGGTCGCTGCTGATGACGCTCTTCATCGAAATACTGGGCAGCTTCGTTCTTGTCTTCGAGTTCGGTCGGCACGCGCAGATTGATATGACGTGACCGATAGGTACCACCGGTAAGCGCACGTACAATCCTGCTGACAATGCGGGAAAGCAGGTCAAAGTCCTGCTGATCGAAGAGTTGCCACAACAACTTGATGTCATCCTGCGATGGAAATGCAGTGTAGTCTTCGATGGTTTCGAGCAGGGTTATCTCGTCCCTGATTTTTTTGACAAGCGCGGCGATATCAGCCTTACGCAGGTGTTTTTCGCGCAGCCGGCTGGTGTGCTCTGCGAGGCGATTCCAGGTATCGAAACGCAGCTGGGTGGGGCTGTGATAAAAATCCAGGTTAGTGCGCGATTTCCTGTTAGCAGGGGCTCCAGTGTCAGGCATATCAGATCCTATCGTTTACGCCCGAGTCATTCTAACAGAGGATACCCAGGAATGAAGGAATGTTTCCCGACTACTAGCCTAAATTCATTGTCGCCATCAGGCGAAATCGTTATGCTGCTCGCCTTTGCGCAAAAATCCCGGAATTTCACTTATGAGTATTCAAATTTCTGACCAGGCCCTGCTCAAAACACAGGCTTATATCAACGGCCAATGGGTCGATGCCGACAGTGGCGAAACCGTAGCGGTTACCAATCCGGCCAATGGCGAAATCATCGCCGAAGTCGCCAAATGCAGCAGCGCGGAAACGCGCCGCGCGATCGAAGCCGCCGCCGACGCTTTCATCGAATGGCGCAAGCGCACAGCCAAGGAGCGGTCCGCCTGCCTGCGCAAGTGGTTTAACCTGATGATGGAAGCCCAGGAAGACCTGGCGATGATTTTGACCCTGGAACAGGGCAAACCGCTCGCGGAAGCACGTGGTGAAGTCGCCTATGGCGCGAACTACATCGAATGGTTTGCCGAGGAAGGCAAACGCATGTATGGCGATACCATCCCACAGCCATCGAACGACAAGCGCATTGTCTGTATCAAACAGCCGGTCGGAGTCGTGGCCTGCATCACGCCGTGGAATTTCCCCAACGCCATGTTGACACGGAAAATTGCCCCGGCACTGGCAGCCGGCTGCACCGTGGTTTGCAAGCCTGCCAACGCGACGCCGCTTTCAGCCTACGCATTTGTCGAACTGGCCGAACGTGCCGGAATCCCGCCCGGGGTTATCAATATGGTAACCGGAGAGACTGCCGCCATCGGCAAGGAACTCACATCAAACCCGATCGTACGCAAACTGACCTTCACCGGCTCAACCCCGGTCGGCAAGCAATTGATGGCCGAATGCGCGCAAACCGTCAAACGCACTTCGATGGAACTCGGTGGCAACGCGCCGTTCATCGTGTTCGACGACGCCGATCTCGATGCCGCGGTTACCGGCGCCATGATCAGCAAGTACCGTAACGCGGGCCAGACCTGTGTCTGCGCCAACCGCATCCTGGTGCAGGAAGGTTGTTACGATGCGTTCGCAGAAAAGCTGGCCAGCGCGGTTGGCGATCTCAAACTGGGTGCCGGCACCGAAGAAGGCGTAACCGTGGGTCCGCTGATTACCGAGCAGGCTGCAAACGATATGGAAGCCTTCGTCGCGGATGCCCTGGACAAGGGTGCGAAAGCGGTTGTCGGCGGGAATCGCTCGGCTATCGGCAGCCAGTTTTTTGAACCGACCATCCTGACCAATGTCAATGGAGAGATGCGGGTTTTTCGCGAAGAGATCTTCGGCCCGATCGCACCGCTGTTCAAGTTCAGCACCGAGGACGAAGCGATTCAAATGGCCAACGACACCGAATTCGGGCTTGCCTGTTACTTTTATTCGCGCGATGTCGGACGTATCTGGCGGGTCGCCGAAGGCCTCGAATATGGCATCGTCGGCATCAACGAGGGCATCATTTCAAATGAAATGGCACCTTTCGGTGGCGTCAAAGAGTCGGGTCAGGGCCGTGAAGGTTCGAAGTACGGGCTCGACGATTACACCGAAATCAAGTACATGTGTATCGGAGGTATCGACAAATGAGTAGCACAAATTTAAAAGTAACCGAAGTCGCCGGGCTTTCCAACCAGGACTGGCAGGCCCGCAAGGAAGATGCCGTGGCCCGTGGCCAGGGAAATATTGCACCGGTTTACGTCGAACGCGCCGCCGGTTCCGAACTCTGGGACGTGGAAGGCAAGCGTTATATTGACTTCGGCACCGGCATCGCGGTTTGTTCGGCCGGCCATTGCCATCCGAAAATTACCGCGGCGGTGGCTGAGCAGCTCGACAAGTTCAGCCATACCTGCGTAATGGTAACGCCATATGACAGTTCCGTGCGCCTGGCAGAGAAACTGAATGAACTGGCCCCCGGGCCGAGCAAGAAAAAGTCGATCTTCGTCACCACCGGTGCCGAAGCGATCGAAAACGCGGTCAAAATCGCGCGCGCCCATACCGGACGTCGGGGTGTCATCGCCTTTAACGGCGGCTTTCACGGTCGAACCATGCTCGCCATGGGACTGACCGGCAAGATTACCCCCTACAAGAACCTGTTCGGGCCGTTCCCGGCAGAGCTTTACCACGCACCCTTCCCGATCGAGTATCACGGTATCTCGGTTGAAGACTCTCTAAAGGGACTGGATAACCTGTTCAAGGCCGATATCGCACCCAGCGATGTTGCCGCGATCATCGTCGAGCCGGTTCAGGGCGAAGGTGGCTTTTACCCGGCACCGGTTGAATTCCTGCAGCAGCTCAGGGCGCTTTGCGATGAGCACGGTATCCTGTTGGTTATCGACGAAATTCAGACCGGCTTTGCGCGCACCGGCAAGATGTTCTGCAGCGAGTATGCGGGCATCGAAGCTGACCTGATGACCATGGCCAAGGGCATGGCCAATGGCTTCCCGATCGCCGCAGTCGTGGGTAAAGCCGATATCATGGACTCACCCCTCCCCGGCGGCCTCGGCGGTACCTATGCCGGTTCACCGCTGGGTTGTGTCGCCGGATTGGCGATGATCGACGTCATCGACGAAGAAAACCTGGTCGACGCGGCACGTCACGTCGGCGAGTTGTTCGATAGCCGTTTGCAGGCCCTGCAGGCCAAATTCTCGAACAACATCGGTCACCTGCGCACCAGCCATGGCGCGATGATGGCGATGGAACTGGTCAAGAACGGGGATGCCGAGCAACCCGATGCGGACCTGACCAAAACGCTGATCGGACGCGCCTACGAAAACGGCCTGGCCCTGCTCAGCTGTGGAGCTCGCGGCAACGTGATTCGCTTCCTGCCCGCGCTGAACATCAGCGACGAGCTGGTCAATGAGGGCATGGACATTCTCGAAAAATGCCTGCAGGAACTGGTCTAGCTCGATAACAGGCAATCCGAGTTATCACAGGCACGCTCTCCAGCTAGCCCGGAATGACAGATCTATTGTCATTCCGGCGAAAGCCGGAATCCATTCTGACCTGCCGTGGTCGTTGAGCGGATAGCCCAAAGGGCTTTCCGGCTTACTTACTGAGAAGATTCAAGCATGGATGCCGGGTCAAGCCCGGCATGACGGCGAAATTCGATCGCGCCGGCGCGCCTGCACTTAGCTGACGCGGCTATCGCGAAAAAAGCACGTGCCTAAGCGTTGCCGAGCGGCTCGTTGAGTTCGAAGACGTAACCGTTGGGATCCTTGAAGAAGGCGATGATACGCGTGCCTGCATTCATCGGCCCGGGTTCGCGCACGAATTCGACGCCTTCCGATTTCAGGTATTCCGCGGTTGCATAAACATCTGAAACCTTGAGTGCCAGATGCCCCCAGGCGCTGCCGAAATCGTAGGGTTCTTGCTGGTCCCAGTTGTAAGTCATCTCGATCGTGGTGCCATCGTCTTCGCCCTGGTAACCGACGAAGGTATTGGTAAAACGCCCTTCCGGGTACTCGTTCTGGCGCAGGATTTTCATGCCCAGAATCCGGGTATAGAAATCCAGGGTCTTGTCCTGGTCGAAAACTCGAATCATCGTGTGGTCGAGTCGGAAGTCGGGTTTACTCATTTTATCCTCTATGTGTAAGCTTCGGACGGATTGCATCGGCAACCAGTTCCTGAAATTTTCTGACGCTGTTTTCCCAGTTCGGCGATAGCCACCCACCCTCCGCCGCCAGCGGTGAAAGGCGTCCCTGCTGCAGCCGTATGCACATCTCGTGGTCTTCAAGATGCACTTTATGCCACAGATCTCGCATTGCTTTAATCTGGGTGTCACTATAGTGCGCACCTTTGTGAGTGTAAATGACCCGATGCTGACGCGTGCATCCGGGTGAAATCGGTTGGTTCAGATAAACACCCATCTGGTCTGGCTGGTAGGTTCCCATGATGAAATTCGGGAACAGCGTCAGGT
>JBATHL010000031.1:0-3764 GCA_049666745.1 Gammaproteobacteria bacterium | reverse complement strand
GGATAGTTTGTCCAGAACAATCGTTTTACAGCGACATTTTTCAATATATCGAGAATACAAAGAGTGGGTGCATTTAGGCGCTGGCTTCTTGTTTCTAATAACCTTGCTGCTTGCTCAAAGATACGGGCATATCTTTAGTGCAGCAAAATCCAGTAAGTAATATCAGCCACAACCGCAAATCTGTGTAAGTCTGTGGTTTAAACATACGATGAGCAGGGGAAATCACGTCGCGTCGCAATAATCAATACAGAACTGCATATAATCGTTGCCATATTATCTCCCGAGTGACTCAAATCAACAAACCTGACCGGTTAAAAGGATTAAATAGGGAAATTCTTAGATGAGGCGCCAATAATGAATGTGACAATTACCGAGATTCCCGGAATCGGCACGAAAACAGCTGAAATTCTGACTAAGCACGGATTTAAAACCGTCAGAGCAATAGCCGGAAGTACTATCGAAAAACTTTCCAGTGTCCCCGGATTCGGGACCGCACGGTCCCACATGATAATCAAAGCGGCAACCGCATTGCTGGCCGATCCACCATCCAGCAAACCCAAAGCCGCCAGTTCATCGAAACCAAAAAGAGCGGTTAGTAAGAAAAAAGCTGCACAGGCCAAAAGCAGCGATAAGGAAAAATTGCGCAAAGAGAAGCAGCGCAAAGAGAAACTCAAGAAGGAGAAACTGCGCAAGGAGAAGCTGCGCAAGGAGAAGCAGCGCAAAGAGAAACTCAAAAAGGAAAAATTGCGCAAGGAGAAGCAACGCAAAGAGAAACTCAAGAAGGAGAAACTGCGCAAGGAGAAGCAGCGCAAAGAGAAACTCAAGAAGGAGAAACTGCGCAAGGAAAAGCTGCGCAAAGAGAAACTCAAGAAGGAGAAATTGCGCAAGGAGAAATTGCGCAAAGAGAAGCAGCGCAAAGGGGAACTCAGAAAAGAAAAACTACCTAAGGAGAAACAAAAAAAGGCAAAAGCAAAGGCAAAGAGAAAATAGAAGCGAAAAAAGCGCTAATGACCGACAATGGGCAAACCACTATGGGCTCAGGTCTAACAATCCAGCAAATAACTTGTTCGGTTTTCTAAAATGCAGGAATGTTAGACCTGACCCTTTGGTCCTCGCGCGGGATCATTCGTTCCGGTCGACAGGGTTCTCGTCCACCGGTTGACCCGGTTCCTCTGGCGCCTCGGCCTCCTGGAACTCGAACAGCACCTTGACAATCTGGTGCCGGTCCATTTTCAGGACTTCGAGACAAGCACCCTCAAGCTGAACTCGATCGCCAACGCTGGCAATGCGGCCAAGGCGATGGTTGATGTACCCTCCAAGGGTTACGTAGTCGCCGGAGGGAAACGGATAATTCAGCTTGTGCTCCAGTTCCGTAACCCGTACACCGGCGCTGATCTTGTAACGCTGACGATCTTCCATTTTGATGTGGCGGTGTCTTGGAGAAAATTCATCCTCGTAGTCGCCTACAATCTCTTCGAGAATATCTTCCAGCGTTATCAAGCCCTCGGTTCCGCCATATTCATCCAGGACGATGGCAATCTGCCGCCGGTTGCTGGTGAAGTCCAGGAGTAATGCTCTCAGCGGCATGGTATCGGGGATGTAATAGGCCGGCATCATTACATCGGTGACCGGAAGAGCCAGGGTATCGACAATCAGTTCCGGCTTCTCGGCGACCGCCATGCTGTTGAGCAGTTGCTTCACTGAAACGATGCCGATAATGTTGTCCATTGTCATTTCATAGACCGGGTAACGCTCGCGCAATTCTTCCTTAAACAGGGTGAGCACATCCGCAACGACAGCGGTATGCGGTATCGCTTCAACCTCCGTGCGTGGGATCATGGCATCCCGCGCCGTGTGTTCATCGAGATCGAACACTCCGCGAAGCATCATGGTCAACTGGGGATCAAGGACTCCCTCCTGTTCACTGGCGCTGAGTATCGTGCGAATCTCCTCGCCTGTTATCGAGAAATGCTGTTCGCCATTCTCTGTCAGCTCACGTTGCCCGATTAACCATAACAGACCATTGGAGGAATGATTCATGAACCAGATGAGCGGGCGTAGTATGGTATGGAGCCAAATGATGATTCTGGCGACCGACAGGCTCATTGCTTCTGCCTTGTGGAAGGCAAGCACCTTGGGTGCCAGTTCACCCACCACAACGTGTAAATAGGAGATGATTATGAAAGCAAAAATGTAAGAGAAGGTCTGGGTCAACTTTAATATTTCTTCGCTTTCACCCAGCAGGCCAAAGGCTAGCTGGAACCCCGGAAACATAATTTGATTAAGCGTGACAATCCCGATGGCACCCAATCCCAGCGAAACCAGTGTAATTCCGATCTGCGTGACCGAATAAAAGCGCTCCGGTTGGTTGTGGAGCACCTGGACCATCTTGGCCGACTGGCTGCCGGTCCCGGCCAACTGATTTATACGACTGCGTCGCGCCGAGGTGAGTGCGATCTCCGATCCAACAAAAAATGCGTTACCCACAATCAGGAACAGAATCAAGAATAGTTTTCCGATCAATATCCAATCCATAAGTCACTCCTCCACGACCCTATGTATCTACCGTGCTCGATGTGTGCACCGCGAATCAATATTCTTCAAGTATATTGCATCGTTAATGGGACTTACTGACATCAATCAAGGCTTTGCGTAACTGTTGAACCGGCATCGATGGTGATCAGGCCGACAATTATGCGTAACCCGGATACGGTCTATTATTACTAACTGGATAACTTCTGTTGTCCAAAACGGTCAAGTTTAGTTAGCGCATTCCGGTGACTGCTTGCAGGATAAAAGATGCCCGGGTTTGCGGACCCTGATTCGAATTTTACGAACGGGATGAATCGACACTCAAGATTCCGGCACCGCGGCAGGCAATAAAGAGAAAAACGAACGAATACAAGATTGCCAGATCTCCACCATTCATTATCGGAAAGACCGGATTGCTTCCCGGGGCATGGAACATCCAGTAGGCAACTGCCATCAGGCCACTGCAGATAAATGCTGCCAGTCGAGTCAACAGGCCAACCAGTATCAGTGCGCCGCCAATCATCTCGATACCACCGCCAACCGCCATCAACATACTCAGTTCTCCCCGCGGGAATGCGTTGGGGAAATCCAGTAGCTTTTGCGTACCATGCAACATAAACATGTAACCAGTTACAATCCTTAGCGACGCGTAACTGTACTCCCTGAATCCATCGAGAAACTTGCTCGACTTATTAATTCTGTTTAGTAAATGCATGAAAATATCTCCGTGAAGTGAAGTAATCTGCGACCATTTTATCCCTGGCAGAATTTATAGCGACAAGGGTCCGTGATTGACGGTGACTTCGACTGATCGAGTTAGCTCTTTTTCTTAAAGTAAAAATGCAGGTAGTTATGCAGGCAGTCAATTAAATCTTATATATGGATAACGAGACAGCTGTACGTAACCGGCCTGCGCTGCTTAAGGCTTGATTCTATTTGACCTCGCTGGAGTGGTTTGCATTGCGCAACTCGAAAGCCGGTCAATTAAATAAGCCCGGTGTCGTGCGATAAACTAGGCTTTCTTTTTTGAGCGTCGCTGTTGCGGATGCAGGCTGGCGCCGAGTATATGTTCGCTGTTGGCGATCGCATGGTCACTGGAAGTGACGATGAATGGATCGGGTTGGCCTACGGTCGAGGAATCCTTGTCATCGTAATTCAATAAAGACAGGAAATGCCGCATGCATTCCAGGCGCGCGCGTTTCTTGTCGTCAGATTTAATAATCGTCCAGGGT
>JBATHL010000030.1:0-2269 GCA_049666745.1 Gammaproteobacteria bacterium | reverse complement strand
CGACAGGGGTTTGTACAGACGTACATCGGCGCTGCCGTCTTCACTTTCCCGGTTCTGTGGAACCAGGTGCACAAACCGCGTCTCCCTCCAGTCACTTTGATTACGCAGACGGTCGATCAATTCATTGACTGCCTGTTCGGATTCGGTCTGATCGATAATCAACACGTCGCAGGGCGAAATATCCGGCAAATTCGGGGATTGATCGGCGTCGTAATCGATTTGCTGGACCGCGCTGATGTTCCAGTGGCCCAGCATGTTGCAGATCGAACTGCGTTGCAGCTCCAGCGGACTCAGTATGGCGATACTAAGATCCTGCAATGCCTGTGGCGGTTTCCAGTCGTAGACCGCTCGGTGCTCAGCATCGATAGCCAGCTCGAAGAAAAAGCGACTACCCTCGCCGGGACTGCTCTCGACCTGCAAGCTGCTGCCCATGGCTTCAAGCAGCCGGCGACTGGTCTTCAAACCAAGCCCCATACCACCGGGTTCCTGGATATACCGGTTATCCATTTCACTGAAAGGCAGCAGCAGTAATCGTTGCTGCTTGAGCTCAATACCTGCACCGCTATCCTTGACCCCAATTTCAATGCTGTCATCTTTACTGACGGCATAAACGGCGACCACCCCGTTTTCGGTATACTTGATCGCGTTGTTCAGCAGGTTGTTCAATACCTGGCGCAAACGTAGCGCGTCACCCTTGATCCGGTGCGGAATATTGGGGTCAATATCGCTTACCAGCTCTAGCCCCTTGTTAATTGCCTCGGGAGCAAGAATACTGGTTACATCCTCGATTACCTCGGCAAGATCGAGGCTTTCCAGCTCGATCGGAACCCAGGCCGAATCCATGCGTGTATAGGCGAGCACGTCATTGATAATAGTAAGCAGCATGTTGGCGGAGTTGGATGCGGTATCGACATAACGTTGCTGGTTACGGTCGAGCTGGGTGCGCCGCAACAGGTGCATTACACCGAGAATGCCGCTTAAGGGAGTTCGAATTTCATGGCTTACATTGGCCGCAAACTCATCCCTGGCAAGATCAAACCGGTGTTCAGCTTCGCTGCCCTGCTTAATGCCTGCATCTTGCCGAAGCAGGTAAAACAAAGCGATGGCGGTCAATATGCCAAGCACAACGCTTATCGATAAACGTTGCCCGGCAGTCAGTGCAGTAGGGTCAGAGTTGGCCCAGAATATACCCAGGCCAAGAAAAATCAGGAAACTGGCAGCACAGGTTATTAATCTCTTCTTCGTGTGCATTGTGACAGGAAAGCGCGACTACTCGAATAAGTCAAGAATATTACCGAGATCTTTTTTGCCCCCGGCTATTTCGCGAGATTCGAGACCTGCGAGCTCATGCGGAAACACCAGCCAATCGGCACTTTCATGCAGATAGTAGTCCGGCTCGAATTTGACACTATTTTTGGATGGCTTGTACCAGGGACAGGCGACGCGAATTTCAGCAGGCGTGTTAAGGCGTGACTGCTTCCTGATCGCCTTGATCAACGCATCGACGCTGCGTCCGGAATCAAATACATCATCGACGATCAACAAACGATCGTCGGCATTCGCGTTCTCGATCAGGTAGTGCAAACCGTGTACCCGGATTTTCTTGGCCTGCTTGTTGATGCCATAGTAAGACGAGGTGCGCACCGAGATATGATCGGTTTCGTGATGCTTGTATTCGAAGTACTCCTGCACCGCGATGCCAACCGGGGTGCCGCCGCGCCAGATACCGATGATAAACTGTGGATGAAACCCGTCCTCATAAATCAAATGCGCGAGTCGAAACGAATCCTCGAGTAGCTGTTGAGCAGTTATAAATACCTTATCCACGATAATCCACCGGCCTGGAATCAAGTCCCGATTTTGTCATAAGGTTGCAATTACAACCAGTCTCCATCACATGACCAACCAGGCCCCACGATGATGTCGTCCGATCATTGTCATCCATATATTGCGGCTCTCAAAGGTTCCAGCTGTTCTTCATATCGCTTCCAGAGCTGCACAGAATTGTTATAGATCGGGCGACGGACCTGGGCATTGCTCGCCGTTTTGACTTTTCGCCGGGTCTTGTGAAAATCAAGACAGGCATCGTCCCAATCAATATCGCAATACTGTAGTAACTTGTTCACCTGCTCTTTCTGGGAACCGACCAGTTCCTCATAACTTTGATCGTAGACAAACCCGGGCAGGGTATCCTTCCAGTAATCCATCAGATCGAGATACATTCTGTAATATTGTCCCAGTTCGGACATGTTATTGGCATACCCATGAC
>JBATHL010000029.1:0-7511 GCA_049666745.1 Gammaproteobacteria bacterium | reverse complement strand
GTTCCGACGATACTGACCGCGCGCAGGCTACCAGCGGAATTCCTGCCGAACCAACCACTGCAGCCATCACGATTGCAACGGGCCCGCTGCCCGAAGTGCTCGATACATTCAACGTTGGCCCCACGGTTTACGTTCGCTCACTGGCAATAGAAGCAGCGACCAATCGCCTGTGGGTGGGCACGTCGCTCGGTGTCAATGAAATCGAACTGGATAGCCACCAACTGGTCAACAGCTTTACCCGTGAACATGGCCTGGCCAACGAGTACATTTTCGGCATCGGCATAGACCCCGACGGGTACAAATGGTTCGGCACCAATGCCGGTGGTATGACGCGTTACAAAGATGGCGACTGGAAAACCTACTTTCCGATGCACGGGCTCGCCGATTACTGGATCTATGCATTTGCCAATGGGCATGATGGCGGCCTGTGGATTGGAACCTGGGCCGGCGCCAATTACCTGGATCGCGACACTGGCGAATTCAAAACCTACGTCAAAGAACTGATCAACGAATGGGTTTACGGGATAAGCGTTGACAGCAAGGGCGTGATCTGGTTTGGCACCGAGGGCGGGATCAGTCGCTACGATGGCACTAGCTGGACTTCGTGGAGTCACAAAGACGGACTCGGCGGCGACAATCCCGATGCCCTGCCTTTCAGTCGCAATACCGGCCTCGGCACACGTTCCAGGCATGATCTTGGCATTCTCGCCGGCGGCAAAACGACTTACAACCCGGGTTATATTTTCAGCATTCTGGCAGATCACGAAGACACTATCTGGGCTGGTACCTGGGGTGGTGGCGTGACACGCTACCAGGATGGCACCTGGTCCAACCTGATGGAACAAGATGGGCTTGCGGGCAATATTGTTTACGCCATCGCGCAGGATCCTGCTGGTGCTTACTGGTTTGGTACCAACCGGGGCCTGTCACGCTTCGACGGACAAAACTGGAACAGCTGGAATGTTCATAATGGACTGCCAGGCAACGATGTTTATGCGATCGCGATCGCGCCTGACGGTGACATCTGGATTGGTACCCGGGGCGGCGTGACGCGGCTGGGCCTGAAAAAATCATAACTTGCTAAAGGGCATTTACCGTTAGCAGAAAGAAGGGTTGTAATGAGCATCAAAAAACTGTTTATACCATTTGTGAGCATCGCCGGATTAATCGCGGGCGCCTATTGGCTAGGCATTAACCAGGGCGCCTCGCCGCCGCAAGTCGATTCTGCGAATACCACGACACAGGTACCAGCCAGTCCAACGGCAATCGATATACAACCAGCACAGACTAAATCCAATTTTACGCATTTTCGGGTTGGCAACCGTAACGTTAAATCGATATTTGCAGAAATGGACAAAGTCTGGGTCGGCACTTCGGGTGGTGTCATCCGTTATCTTCCCGAATCCGACGACTATCGCCTGTTCGATTTTCGCAACGGCTTGCTGGCGAACGGCATATTCCATGTCAGTCGCTGGACTGACGATAAGATGCTGGTGGGTACCTACGGTGGTGGCCTCGCGATTTACGATGAAATCAAGGACAAGTTTGAAATTTTCAATGTGCCTGATGGTCTCGCCGATGCCTTTGTCTACGATGTACTGGTAATGCCGAACGAAGACCTGTGGATCGCTACCTGGTCCGGGGCTAACCGGGTTAAAGGCGGGCGACTCTCAGACCCGGCAGCCTGGGAAACCTATACGGTTGAAAATACCAACGGCGGTCTGCCCAACGACTGGGTGTACGGTCTCGACCTGGGTAAAAATGGTGAAGTCTGGCTGGCAACCGAGGGCGGCCTGGCACGATTCCAGGACAATCGTTGGGACCACTGGAACCACAAAGACGGCCAGGGCGCAGCCTACGATCTGGTCAAGAACGACAATACCTTCAACACCGATCCTGCCACCATGTCCAGCCACCACGCCCGCCAGAAAGTGGAGATGGGTCTGCAGCAAGTCGACACTGCATACAATCCGAATTACATCGTGTCGCTGGAAGTCGATAAAGACGGCATAGTCTGGGTCGGTACCTGGGGTGGCGGCCTGGCCCGTTTCGACGGCGAACGATTTATCAATTACACGGTCCGGGACGGGCTGCCTTCAAACCATGTTTTCATGCTGCATGAAGACCGCCAGGGTATCTTATGGGTCGGCACCAGCAACGGCCTGGCGCAATTCAACAATGGCCGTTTCAGCAATAACCTCAGCACCCACGACGGATTATTTTCGAACACCGTTTTTTCCATGGATACTCAACAAAATCAAACCCTGTGGATCGGCAGTTTCGGCGGGGTCTCCCGTATAAAAATGTAATCGAGCTGCGCACCACCAATTCACCCGGCGCATCTTAAATATGAGAATTAAATCATCACTTTTTTCTCATAACTGAGAGCCGATGCTCTCGGGATTAATTGATTACCCTCCCCTCTACCATCCGGGCTCAGAGACCTTAAATACGCAAATTTTTGTTTTTATTGACTTATTTTCATATTTTAAAATTTACCGGCTAACCGTGACCAAACTGGCGCGATCCTTGCTGCTTTTAAAGGTTAAATATTTTTTCAGTTTGTCTTCATTTCCGATTTTTGGCGTCGAGGAGAGAAAACTGTGGTAAAACCTGCTCTTATTGCTGGCCTGTTACTGGCCTGGCATTAAATGTTTTCAGCTTTTAAGGAAAAGTGTTTTGCAAAACGGATGATCAAGCGCCTGTTGGAATCGTATTCAGTCGTCAGTACCGAGAATCCTGAGCTGTCAGATAAAGCCCTTTACCGGGAAGTCCTGCTGCACACTCAACATGTCGACAGGTCGCGTGTAGACGAGATATTGCGGCAGGCGGAGGATAGCATCGACGAATGGACCGCCCGCGGCAGGGATAAACTGGGATTTCGAGAAGTCGCCCATTTCTTCGTCATGTTGCAACATCGGGCAGCCGGTTATGAAGGCACCGTTGTATCTTTCGGGCATATCGTCGACTCGTTGATTCCTGCAGATCTGTGAAACTGTATTGTGGTTGATGGCAACTGGGATCAGGGCACGCTTTATTAAAATATAAAGTTGCCTTTGGGCCCAGTCCGTGGATATCTAATATGGCACTTCTATAAGTTACAGGATCATCTGAATTCGCTGCATCCTACCCGGCTGGCTTTGGCGACAATTGCGCTTCCCATTCCCACAAGGCTGCTCTTGCCTTGCGCAAAAACTTTTTCTCGGTATCGTCGTCAGCAAGATGCAGAAAACTTCGCATCGCTCCAATGGCTCCTTCCAGGTCTCCCAGTTTTTCACTGGTTATGGCGAGTCCGTAGTAGGCGTTGGCTTGATAGGCATTTTGCTCCATCGCGGCAATAAAAAAATCTCTGGCGGTCACATATTGCTCAAGTTCAAACAAGCTAAATCCCATGTTCACCTTAATTTCAGGAATCTCTGGATTAGTCAGCAGTAACTGATGCCAGAGACTTAAAGCCTGTTCGTATTCAGCCATCTGCATATGCCGAACAGCCGCTGTGTATATTTGTCTCGAATCCGTGTCCTCACCATTATTAAAGGAACTTGCCGGCACGGATAGCCCAACCGGTTCCGTTATCCAGCTATTCAACATCCAGCCGGCAACTGCAATGGCAATTACCAGCAACAGGGAAACTGTCAGGTATCGACCTTTACGCACGGACTTCCTCTTCATCGTGGTAGCAATTATCAAATCATGCCTTTATGCGGTGCCGTCGATACAAACGGCACCCCGAAAAAAGTCAGGAAGGCGAGCACAAAGCATCCGGCTATCAGCGCGGCATAGACCCTGCTATGCGAGTAGTTCAGACGCCAGTGCAATACAAATATGACACTCAACCATGTCATAAATGCCCAGGTTTCCAGTGGATCCCAGGCCCAGTAACGACCCCAGGCATCCTGTGCCCAGATCGCGCCGAACAACAGCATCAATGATTCAAAACAGAACGCGAAAGCCAGCAATCGATAACTCAGCGACCTCGTCGCCATGACCGTATCAATTTCACCGCTGGATTTTGACTGGCCAAGTTCAAACATTGCCATGCCACAGGCCAGCATTAGCAGGCCTAGAAAAAACTTTCCCGAAAACACATGGAAATAAAGCCAGATCGTGTCGTAAGTAGCCGGCAAATAGGTATCTTTGGGCGGGGTGGTTATCAGCCAGATCAGCAGCATCGCTAACAGCGGAACCAGGTAACGGCCCATCGGTCGATACTGTCTGGCCAGTATCAGGAACAATAAAAAGGCGAACTGCAGGCTCCACAGGTTACTGCTCAGAATTTCATACAGATTTATAAACGGCCCATGATCTATCCGATCCCACCTCAACGCGAGACTGAAGCTGTGGCTGAGCAAGCCACCGAAAACGCTGAGGATCACAATCCGCTGCTGAAAGTGAATCCGTTCGAGGTAAGTAACAACGAAGCTTATGCTGTAACAGGCACAGGCGATATATAAAAAAAATGTTTCGTTAATTAACGGCATTAGCATGCAATAAAATTGACCACAATTCGTCCAGGTTGATAAGAATGCAGCATTTAACGTGCCAAAGCGTAAGTCGTCTTAAACTGCGACGACCGTTTTATCTTTAGTGGAATCCTGATCAATTAGATCAATTGGTAAAACAACATATACCCGGGTGCCTTTACCCACCTCACTTTCGATATTCAAAGTCCCCCCATGCGCGCGCACTATAGTATCGCAAAGCGACAAACCCATCCCGCTCCCCTTACCTACCGGTTTAGTGGTGTAAAACAGTTCCATCACATGCTCGAGGGTTTCTTTTGACATGCCAGTGCCGAAATCCTGGACACAGACGTTTACACTGTCTCCATCGAACTCACTGCTTAAAACGATACAGTCCTTACCAGCTTCGTTGCCTGCACATGCATCCATCGCATTAATCAATAGATTCATGAACACCTGGGTGAGTTGATCAGCGACACCGACAATGGCAGGAAGATTCTTGTCGAGCTTGAGGTCAACTCCGATTGAGCTGAATCTTTGATCGTAGGTTAACAGTCGCGTGGTGCTGCGCAACAAACCATTGAGATCGAGTAACTCCCGCTCGCGTGGCCTGGGTGATGCAAAATCCGCAATCTCACGGGTAATTTTACCGAGCCTGGTAATCTGCTCATCAATCAATTCAATATTCCTGTTTACATCACCGTCTTTGCCCACGCCACCGAAGGTTTGTTTGAACTCGGCAGCGGCACCGGCAATCGCCGCAATTGGATTACCCACCTCGTGCAGAATACCCGCGGCCAGTTGCCCGATAGCAACCATCTTGTCCTGGTGAAAATACTGCTCTCGCGAAGTATCAAGTTCATGCTGCGCCTGTATCCAGCTGCTAACGTCGCGCATCACGATTATATAACTGAAACCCCCATCACCACTTTCGAGCGGGCCGATCCAGACGTCCGCAGGAAACTCGGTTGCATTGCTGCGCTTCAGAATGGTCTGTTGTTGAGCCGCACTTTCCGCCTTAAACGAGGTCAGCGCCTCTTCATTTGAGAAAAACTCACTGAGGTTCCTGCCAATCAGTTCAGATTCTTCGCTCTGAAACAAGCGACCTGCGGACTGGTTGGTGCTGACGATAGAGTAGTTTGAATCGCAGGTTAAAATGGCATCCGGCACATGATCAATGGTCGCCTGCAGACGGGCTTCGCTCTCGATCAGACCTGCCTGCATTTCAACAATTTGAGTAACATCATGCTCAACCTCGATTACCCCTTCAAATTCGCCCTCCGCTGAATACAGGGGAGTGGTTAACAAATCGACGATAATCGGTTTGTTGTCCGCATCGTAATGCGTGTGTCTGACCCTGGCTGCACTGCCCTCTTGCATCACCTCGGCAAACGAACAAGGATGATCAGGTTCCGAACAGGGCTCATTCAGTCGATGCGATACCTGATAACAGTACTTGTAGTTCTCCTCTTTCTGATCAGCTGGAATCAGACTCTTCGCCTGACGGTTCATCAATGCAATAGTGAAATCGGGCCTGATCACGAGAATAGGGTTGGCAATACCATCGATGATTGACTGCAGGAAGTTTTTTGCGTGAGCCAGTTCTGCGGTACGCTCTTCCACGCGCTGTTCCAGATTCATATGTATCTGGTTGAGCTCGCTGAGGTGAGCCTGCCGTTGTCGGGACTCACTTTGTAACAGACGATGAGTTCTCAGAAAAGTAAATGCCAGGGCCAGATAAAACAGGGCAAGAATTCCAGCTATCAACCAGAACATTATGCGTTGGCTTGCCTTTACATCCTTGACGACTTCATATACGTTCAGATAAGTTTCGAATACCCCAATCACCTCGCCGGACTGGCGTGACTTGATGGGAATGTACTGTTGATGTAAATCACTGACTTCAATAATATTATCGAATTCATTCAAGTGGTTGGGATGTACATGGCCAGATACCGGTGCCCCAGCGAGTGCCTGCTGGACACCTTCGTTGCCTGATGCACTGGCACCTATTTCCTCGATTCTGGTCGAGTACAGAACCGTTGAATCCCGACCATAAATCTTCACCTTCACCACCGGGACCCAGCGTAGTTCCTGCTCCAGATTCGAATTAATCGTTGCGGTCATTGCTGGAGACAAGACACTCTCATTATCGACCAGGGCCTCTTCCAGCCCTTCTACCAGCAGGGAATTACGCAATACCACCGACAAATTCTTGTTATGAGAGTCGAGGTGCTGGCGTAGATACTCTTCGCTTAACTCGATGTGGAAGTAAATCAGCGTCAACAGCGTCAGCGTCATACCGACGATACTGATGATCATGAACTGGCGTAGCAACGATGTCATGCTCGACCTCTATCTCTTTGCATAGTGAGAATCAGTTTTTCACCTTGATTCGCTTTTATAGTGGAAAGAATAGCAACAACAGTCCGGAAATGCTCTTAAACCTGGAGCCTGGAAATTGAACAGGAAACCCTACTGTCCTGTACTGCCTCTACATCCGCAACCAGTTGATCTGGATAAGTTAAGCCCCAATAGCCTCCGGCCCTTTCGATTCTTAATCCGGTTCCCCGACGTAGTAAGCGACATCGGTTTGCTTGGCCTGATACATGTGCCGATCGGCTACCTTCAGTAACGCTTCCTCGGTATTGCCATCGCGAGGATATATCGCTCCCCCAATATTGGCTTCAACCGAGCTCGAGAGTTCCCCTATACGAAAGGGCCGTGCGATGCTATTAGCAACGGCGGCCGCACGCTGCTTCAGGAGTTCGATATCTACCAGCCCATCAAGCAAGAGCAAAAATTCGTCACCGCCCAAACGCGCGGCCAAATCTGCGCTGCGAACTTGTTTCTGCAGACGTTTGGCGACGATTTGCAGCACTTTATCGCCAACTTCATGCCCGTGGTTATCGTTGAAAGGTTTGAATTTTCTGAGGTCAAGGAACAACAAGGCAAACGGACTCGATGCCTCTAATAATGCCTGTATGGCACGTGATAAGCGCAAACGATTGCCCAACCCGGTCAAAGCATCGGTCTGTGCCTGAACCG
>JBATHL010000028.1:0-1518 GCA_049666745.1 Gammaproteobacteria bacterium | reverse complement strand
ACCTTATCATACAATTCCAGACGCAATTCTTCAGCACGAGATGCCGCGCCCTTCTCCTTTAATTCGTGGATATCGACAGGATCAAGCAGGACTTCCTTGGCCATGATCATGGCTTTTTCCGCGGTTCCGCCGATCCCGATCCCCAGCATACCTGGCGGGCACCAGCCAGCACCCATAACGGGTACCATTTTCAAAACCCAGTCAACCACAGAGTCGGATGGATTGAGCATCGCAAACTTGGCTTTGGCCTCGGAACCGCCGCCCTTGGCAGCCACGTGTACCTCGAGTTTATTGCCCGGAACTATCTGGTAGTGAACAACGCACGGTGTGTTGTCACCGGTATTTCTTCGCGCACTGTCCGGGTCATCGAGAATTGATGCGCGCAGCTTGTTGTCCGGGTTCAAATAGGCACGTCTTACACCTTCGTTGACCATCTCGGTTACGCTCATATCACCCTGCCAGCTGACCTCCATACCGACATTAAGAAACACCGTGACGATACCTGTATCCTGGCAGATCGGCCGGTGACCCACGGCACACATACGTGAGTTGATCAGAATCTGCGCCATGGCGTCTTTTGCCGCCGGATTGGCCTCTTTCTCGTAGGCCGCATTCAGGGCCTGGATGAAGTCAACCGGGTTATAGTAGGAGATGTACTGAAGTGCATCCGCTACGCTTTCAATCAGGTCGTTTTGAAGGATTACTGTGGCCATGGTGTGAACCCCGCTGTTGGATAAAGGTAACGCTGGTTGAGTCGATGACAGCGCGCCTGAAAAGCACGACAATATTACACCATGCGCCCGTGGGAACGAAGTGCAGAGCGTGACAACAGGCGGTCGTAGCAACTCAAGAACAGCATCAATGTGCGGGCTGCATAGCCAATACCTGGTAGCGGGACAAGGACGCCAAAGAATCCTCCCGGCTCTTCCTGTTACTGAGGTATTGTCGATGTGACATGCGGAACGCCCTGCTTCTGCGCCCATTGGTTGATCACATCGATATACTCGCTTTTGATCAGCTGCATTTCCGCCCTTCGCTGAGCCCACTTGGCCTTCAGGTCTGCCAGGCGTAATAATGCACCACCCGTTACAGGTGCACCGGTTTTGTCGATGACATCCATCAGGTAACGAAGCTGTCCAACCAGCATGGTTTCCCATGCGTCTTCGTCCTCGTAGGTTTGATGCAACACCTGGATAATCCCGCTGTCCCAGGAAGTAATTTTCTCAATGGCAGTGGCCGCAACGGCCTGTAGTGCCCGGTCATCGGAATGGTCGGTCATCAATACCTTGATCTGCCTTTGTGCCAAGCGCAGATTATCGAGACTCAAAAGGCTTTTGTTGAGCAGATCACTGATTTCCGTCAAGGTATCCGACCAGAACTGTATTTCATCATCCGTGGCACTCAGCCGTGAATCCATCTTCAACTGAAACGTCACCGATTGTGCGGCGGCACCACGGGAAACCCGGGCACTGTAATTACCCGGTTTTACACGCGGTCCATCAAAGCCCGCAAACAGGG